>DASUXP010000045.1:0-10228 GCA_036377835.1 Sphingomicrobium sp.
TTCGGCGCCGGGCAGGATCGGGGAAGAAGTGCCTGGCCGGTCATGGAATTGGGCGGCGATCGCGGCGGCCGCCGTCGCCGCCCTCGCCGCGGCGATGCTTGCCTTGCGGTGGCGGCGCTAGCGTCCCAGCACCTGCTCGACGAGCTCGCGCAGGTTGGCGAATTCGGCGAGGCGCAGGCCTTCGCCGCCCTTCACCCCGCTGGGCACCCACGCCGTCTCGAAACCGAGCTTGGCGGATTCCTTGAGCCTCAGCCCCGCGTGCGCGACCGGGCGGATTTCGCCCGAGAGCGCGATCTCGCCGAGCACGACCGCTTCCGACGGGACCGGCCGCTCCGACAGCGCCGACACCAGCGCCGCCGCGACCGCGAGGTCGGCCGCCGGATCGCTCAGGCGATAGCCGCCGGCGACGTTGAGATAGACTTCCGCGGTCGCGAAGCTGAGGCCGCAGCGCGCTTCCAGCACCGCGAGGATCATCGCCAGCCGGCCGCTGTCCCAGCCCACGGCCGCCCGGCGGGGCGTCGCACCCGTCGCCAGCCGCACGACCAGCGCCTGGATCTCGACCAGGACCGGCCGCGAGCCCTCGATCGCCGGGAAGACGCTGGTGCCGCTGACTGGCTCACCGCGGTGGGTGAGGAACAAAGCCGAAGGGTTCGGCACTTCGTTCAGCCCCTGTCCTTCCATGGCGAAGACGCCGATCTCGTCGGTGCCGCCGAAGCGGTTCTTCATGGCGCGGAGGATGCGATACTGATGGCTGCGCTCGCCCTCGAAGCTCAGCACCGTGTCCACCATATGCTCGAGCACGCGCGGCCCGGCGATGGTCCCGTCCTTGGTGACATGGCCGACGAGCACAACCGCGGTGCCATGCTCCTTGGCGAAGCGGACCAGCTCCTGCGCCGACGCGCGCACCTGGCTGACGGTGCCGGGCGCCCCTTCGATGAGGTCGGAGTGCATGGTCTGGATGGAATCGATGACAAGCAGCGCCGGCGGCTCACCGTCCTGCATGGTGGTCAGGATGTCGCGCACCGACGTCGCCGCGGCGAGCCGCACCGGCGCCGCGCCGAGGCCGAGCCGAACGGCGCGCAGCCGCACCTGCTCGGCCGATTCCTCGCCCGAGACGTAGACGACCTTGTGGCCCTCGCTCGCCAGCCGCGCCGCGACCTGGAGCAGCAGGGTCGACTTGCCGATTCCTGGATCGCCGCCGACCAGCATCGCCGATCCCGCGACGATGCCGCCGCCGATCGCGCGGTCGAACTCGGCGAGCCCGCTCGGCAGACGCTCGGGCAGCGCCGCGGGGGTCTCGAGGCCGATCAGTGGGATCACCCGCCCGCCGCCCTGTAAATTGTGCTTCGCGGCGAAGATGCTCGAGACCTCCGCGGCTTCCTGGACGAGCGTGTTCCATTCGGCGCAGTCGGGGCACTGCCCCTGCCACCGGTGCTGCACCGACCCGCAGGCCTGGCAGACATAGCGTGCTTTGGGCTTGGCCATCATCAATCCTCCCCGGAACGGGGAGGGGGACCGCGACGCGCAGCGTCGTGGTGGAAGGGTCGACTCGCGCAGGTCGCAAGGATGAGCGTGATCACACCATCGAGATTATCGAGTACGTCGCGAGCGGCAATGCGCAGCGTCGCAAAACCGGCATCCGCCAGCACCGTATCGCGTCTGGCATCACGTGCCGGGTTGTTGCCCATCGAATGTGCTTCGCCGTCCACTTCAATAGCGAGACGCCGTTCGAGACAAGCAAAGTCAGCAACATAACCGCAGCAGGGGAACTGACGCCGGAAACGCAGACCATCGGGACGTCGGCGCAGCTGTTGCCAAAGAACGACTTCCGGCAGCGTCATCGCTCGGCGCAGCTGCCGTGCGCGGCGAACGTTGACGTCCGATGCACCAACGGTGCGATGCTTCGCCCGCCGCGCTTCGACCCCTCCACCATGCTTCGCATGGTCCCCCTCCCCGTTCCGGGGAGGATTTGATGCGCTCGCCATCGCTCCTGTGTACTGGAACAAATAGCGAACGTGAAGCGCTAAAACACCGCTTCCGCCTTGCCGCCCATCATTTGCTGGCGGACCAGCGGGATCGGGGGTCCGCCGTAGCTCAGGAACTGGTCGTGGAAGCCCTTCCATGCCTTCTCGCCACCGCGGCTCGCGGCCCAGTCGTCGCGCAGCTTGCGGATCATCAGCTTGCCCATGGTGTAATTGAGATAGGCCGGGTCGTAGGTCCCGCGCGCCGCCTGCTGCCGCGCATTGCCTTCGTCTTGGTAGCATTGGTTGCGGAACAGGTCGAAGCTTTGCTGTTGCGTCATCGACCCGGTGTGCATCCCGATCGCGGAGAGGAACCGGCAATCGCGCAGGAGCGCGTTGGAGAGCTGGCCGACGAGGGTCTCGTCGGTCCCCCCGTTGACGCCCTTCACCCGCATCATCTCTTCGGCGTAATGGGCCCAGCCCTCGGCGAAGGCGTAACCGACGAACACCCGCCCGAACATGAACTTGGAGCGGTTGGCGTGGAGGAAGTTGAGGAAGTGGCCCGGCCACACCTCGTGGATCGAGGTGAACAAGAGGTCGGACTTGCCCGGGATGTACGCGAGCTGCGCCGCCTTCGACCAGGTCGGGTCGGGCGGCGAGATGTAATAGACCGACGGCAGGTTCTTCTCATACGGCCCCGGAATGTTGATGTAGGCGCTGTTCTGCCGGTTGTAGGGCGGCGATTCCTCGACCTTGGCCTCCTCCGGTCCGGGAATCGTGACGATGTCCTTGTCGATGATGAACTGCTTGAGCCCGGCGAGCTGACGTCGCGCCTCGGCGACCGGGCCGCCCTCGGGCTTGTCGGCGTTCATCTTGAGCATGCAGTCGGGAATGGTCGCTCCCGGAGCGTAGCGCGAACAGGCCTTGGTCAGCAGCTTCTGGTTGGCGGCGAGGTCGGCGCGGCCGATCCGCTCCAGCTCCGCCACCGGGGTGGTCACCATCTCCGTGTCCGCCAGCATGCGCTGGAACTTGTCCCTGCCGAGCGCAAAATTGGGCTTGGCCGACGATCGCTGGCTTTCGACCCAGGCGACGGTGTCCTTCATCGCCTTCACCGCATTGTCGGTTGCGGCCTTCAGCGCTTGCTGGTCCTCGGGCGTGCCGACGCCCTTCCATGCCGCCATGCCGTCGCCGGGATAATATTCGACGAAGCCGCCAAACGCCTTGGCCGCATAATCGACGAAGCTGGTCGCCATCGGCGTCTGGATGTTGGCCCGCATCTGCTCGACCGCGCGGGGCACGTTCTGCAGGAACTTGATGTAGGCTTTCAGCCTCTGCTCCTTCGGAGCGTAGGGGACGGTGATGTAGACCGACGGGTCGACATAGCCGAGGTAGCTCGCCGGATTGTGGTGGAGCTGATCGGCGCCAGTCGGGTCGATCCAGAACAGCTGCCCCTTCGCCACTGCCACCAGATAGTCACGCTCGAAGCGCTGCTGCTGCGAAAGCTTGTCCTCGCCGAACGATTGCGCATCGGAAATCGCGGCCTTCAGGCGATCGACTTCCCTCGCGATGGCGGGGCCGGACAAGTCGGCGATCTGGCCGTCATATTCGTGCCGCCCCTGCTGTACGGCAAAGCCGGGGTTGGAGCGCAAGCTCGCCTCGATGAAATTATTGACGAAGCCCGGCCAGTCACCCGCTTTCGCCGCCTCGGACTGCGGCGCGTTGCCCCCGGGCGCGTTCGAGCCCTTGCAGCCGCCCACCGCGAGCAACGCGGCCATTGCGGTCGCCATCAGAAATGCACGCATTCGTCTCTCCTCTCGGGCAGCGCTGCTAGGACGCGCCCGATGCAACGGCAATAGAGCCTCTGCGAACCGACGAGCGGCGGCAGGAGCAAGGGCAGACCCGAGAGATTTGCACTGATATGGCCCGTCCATGGTCAGCCTATTCGGCATCCCGTTCGAGTTCATTCTGTTCGGCCTCCTCCTTCTCGGGGTCGCGCTCTTTCACCGGCGCGCGCTGGAGATCGCCGTCGGGGGGCTGCTTGCGATCCTGCTGTTCGAGGCGTTCGTCACGGCCTTTCCGACGGGCCGCGGCGCCGGTGCGCTGCTGGAGCATCTTCGCCATGAGTGGGTGACGCTCAGCAATCTCTTCCTTTTGCTGATCGGGTTCGAGCTGCTCTCCAACCAGTTCGAGCGCAGCAACGTGTCGGACCATCTGCCCGGCGTGCTGCCCGACGGCTATGCCGGGAGCGTCGCTTTGTTGGGCGCGATCTTCGTACTCGCGGCGTTCCTCGACAATATCGCCGCAGCGGTGCTCGGCGGGGTGATGGCGCGCCATCTCTACAAGGGCCGCGTAACCGTCGCTTTCGTCGCAGCGCTGGTCGCGGCGGCGAACGCGGGAGGTGCCGGAAGCGTCATCGGCGACACCACGACGACGATCATGTGGCTGAAGGGCGTGTCGGCGCTGACCGTGATGCCCGCCTATCTCGCCGCGGTGCCGGCCTTCATCGTCGTCGCCCTGTTCGGAGCGCGCGCCCAGCACCGCCACCAGCCGATCCTCGACAATGACGAGCCAGGGCACCCGCTCGAATGGCGGCGCATCTGGATCGTAGCGTTCATCCTCGTCGCGGCAGTCACCGCCAACGTCCTCGCAACTTCGCTGAGCGGCGGCGAGGAAACCGCGCCGTGGCTGGCCATCGCGCTGTGGGCGGCAATCCTCGTAACCAGCTTCGTCGCCAGGCCGGACTGGTCGGTGATGCGGCCGGCGGCCAAGGGTGCGGTGTTCCTCGTCGCGCTGGTTGCAGCGGCCTCGCTGATGCCGCTGAAGGGCCTGCCCGACCCGTCCTGGCGCACCGCTTTGGGCCTCGGGCTGCTGTCCTCGGTGTTCGACAATATTCCGCTGACCGCGCTCGCGCTTCGCCAAGGCGGCTACGACTGGGCGCTGCTGTCCTTCGCCGTCGGCTTCGGCGGATCGACGGTGTGGTTCGGATCGTCGGCGGGCGTCGCCATCACCAACCTCTATCCCGAGGGCCGGTCGGTTGTGCGCTGGCTGAAGGAGAGCTGGTTCGTGCCGCTCGCTTACGTCGTCGGCTTCTTTTTCATGCTGCTGGTCCTCGGCTGGAACCCGACCGCGGAGAGCGGCAGCAGCTGGGTTGCTCCGGCGTCGGCGCACCCCTAGTCAGCCGCGGTGAGCCTGCTCCCCGAGCCCTTGCGAATCCCGGATTTTCGTTCGTTCTGGCTCGCCCGGTTGTCGACCACGGTCGGGCAGATGGCGATGGTCATCGTCATCGGCTGGCAGGTCTATGACATCGCCCGCGAGACGATGCCGATCCGCGAGGCTGCCTTCCGCCTCGGGCTGATCGGCCTCGTCCAGTTCGTCCCCTTGTTCCTGCTGACTCCGATCAGCGGATGGACCGCGGACCGCCTCGATCGCCGGCATGTGGCGCGGGCGGTCGTCACGCTGGAGCTGCTGTGCGCGCTGACCCTGTTCCTCGCCACCTGGCGCGGCTTCATCAGCCTTCCGATCCTGTTCGGGGTCGCGGCGCTGCTCGGAGTCGCCCGGGCATTCGCCGGGCCCGCGCTCAGCGCGCTCGCTCCCAACCTTGTTCCCCGCGACATCCTGCCCAAGGCCATCGCCCTCAGCTCGGCGGCGTGGCAAGCGGGCGCGATCCTCGGCCCCGCGGTTGGAGGCATCGTCTATGACATCGAGCCCTATTTCCCCTACGCGCTGAGCACTTTGCTCTTCGCATTCTCGGTCGCCTGCCTGTTCATGATCGGGCCGATCGAGCGGTCGACGCTGCGTCCGGGCAGCCCGCTCAAGCAGATGGCGGACGGACTTGCCTACGTCCGCCGCAACCGCCTCGTCCTCGCCGCCATCACGCTCGACCTGTTCGCCGTGCTGCTGGGCGGAGTGACCGCCATGCTGCCCCTCTACGCACGCGACATCCTGCAGGTCGGCGCGGACGGGCTCGGGCCTCTGCGCGCGGCACCCGCCGTCGGGGCGACGCTGACCGCGATCTTCTTTTCGGTCAGGCCGCTGAGGACGGACGTGGGAGCGAAGATGCTGACCGCGGTGGTAGTGTTCGGCGCGGCCACCGCCGTGTTCGGCATCTCGACCTCGTTCCCGCTCTCGCTCGCCATGCTCACCGTGCTCGGCGCCGCCGACATGTTTTCAGTCTATATCCGCCAGTCGCTAATACAGCTGCACACGCCCGACCAGATGCGCGGCCGGGTCGGCGCGGTGTCGACGCTCGCCGTCTCCGCCTCGAACGAGCTCGGCGAGACTCGCAGCGGCTTCACTGCGGCATGGCTAGGCCCGGTGACGGCGACCGTCGCCGGGGGCGTTGCCGCGATCGTCGTGACCCTGCTCTGGGCCGGGCTGTTCCCCGAGCTTCGCCGCGCGCGCAGCTTCGAAATTCCCGAGCCGGCGCCGGAAGAAGCCGACGTGATCGCCGGCGGAGTCTGATTCCGCCGGGTTGCAAAACGCCGCTTGCGGGCCGATTTGCCCGACCGACCCCAAAGAGGAGAGCGTCGCATGAAGGCCGCCAATGTCCTCGAGACCATCGGCAATACGCCGCACATCCGCCTCAACCGCCTGTTCGGCGACCGTGCGGAAGTGTGGATGAAGTCGGAGCGCGCCAATCCCGGCGGCTCGATCAAGGACCGCATCGCGCTGGCGATGATCGAGGACGCGGAGCGCTCGGGCAAGCTGAAGCCGGGCGGCACCATAATCGAGCCGACCTCCGGCAACACCGGGATCGGTTTGGCGATGGTCGCGGCGGTGAAGGGCTACCGGCTGATCCTGGTCATGCCCGACAGCATGAGCGTCGAGCGGCGCCGGCTGATGCTCGCCTACGGCGCCGAGTTCGAGCTCACCGACAAGGCCAAGGGCATGAAGGGCTCGATCGAGCGCGCCGACGCGCTGATCGCCGAGATCCCCAACAGCTGGATGCCCCAGCAGTTCGAGAACCCCGCCAATGTCGAGGTCCACCGCCGCACCACGGCGCAGGAGATCCTCCGCGACTTCGCCGACAATCCGCTCGACGCGATCATCACCGGGGTCGGCACCGGCGGACACATCACTGCCTGCGCCGAAGTGCTGAAGCCGGTGTGGCCCGGCCTCAAGGTGTTCGCGGTCGAGCCGGCGCTTTCGCCGGTGCTCAGCGGCGGACCTCCGGGGCCGCACCCGATCCAGGGCCTCGGCGCCAACTTCATCCCCGAAATCCTCAACACCGAGATTCTCGACGGGGTCATCGACGTTGACGCCGGCGAGGCCAAGGAGATGGCCCGCCGGGCGGCACGCGAGGAAGGGCTGCTCATCGGGATCTCGTCGGGGGCAGCCCTGGCCGGGGTCGAGCAGAAGCTGCCCGAGCTCGGCCAACGGCCGCGGATCCTGACCTTCAACTACGACACCGGCGAGCGTTACCTGTCGGTGCCCGAGTTCCTTCCCGAAGAGGCTTAAGGGGCCGCTAACCTCGCTCGTTCGCCGGGCCGTTAACCCGCTGCCCGTTAAGGGAGTCGCTTGTGCTCGAGCGCGAAGGGCGTTCGGCCGAGCGGATGGGGTCCCATGCGTCGAACAATGTTCGGCAAATCGCCGGAAGTCGAACGTCTCACGCCGGCGCGAATCTCGGCCGGCGAGGCGCTCATCTTCGACGTCCGCGAACATGATTCGAGCGCCGACCAGACGCTGATCGAACGCCGCGTCGGGAGCTGGGCCTTCGCGCCCTTGCTGCTCCTCGCCGGGCATCTGATCATCACCGTTTCGCTGCTGCTGCAGGCGCGCCCGTCGGCCAACCCTGCGATACTCGCGAGCGTGTTCGTTCCGCTCGGCCTGTCGGTCGCGACCGACGCGATTGCCGGCCTGGTGCTGCATTACCGGTCGCGGCTGCGGCTCGCGCCGCACACGATTGCGCGCCTGATGTGCGGCTATATCGGCGCCACCGGGGTGCTGTGGACCCTCGCCAGCGTCGCCGCGGGGTCGCTCGGTCTGAGGGATGCGGCATTCGTCAGCCTGGCGATGGCCGCCGGTTTCTTCGTCCGCTCGATCGTCGCCGTCGCCGCTCCGCCGCTTGCGGTGGTCAACGCCCTCGTTGCCGCGCTCGCGACGATCCTCTTCTCGCGCAACCCGCTGGTCAGCTTCGCGATCAACGCGCTGGCCGTCGCCATGCTCGCCTACAGCATCGCGGTGACCCAGAAGGCGATCGCCGGCGGACGGCGCCGCCTGGCGCTCGAATGGCAGGCGAAGAAGGCGCTCAACTTCGTCGACGAATTCGAGAACAGCGGCCGCGGCTGGTTCTGGGAGACCGACTCGCTCGGCACCCTGTCCTACGTGTCGCGCCAGCTGGCGGAAGACTTCCAGTGCGAGCCGCAGGAGCTCCACGGCCGCCAGTTCACCGATTTGCTGTCGGTCGACACCCACGGCTCCGACGCGGCGGAGGAGCGCAAGACCCTCGGCTTCCACCTCTCCGCCCGCTTCCCCTTCTCCGACGTCGTCGTCCGGCCCGCGAGCGACCAGGACGTCCACTGGTCGCTGTCGGGCAACCCGATCTTCGACGAGCGCGGCCGCTTCCTCGGCTTCCGCGGAATCGGCACCGACCTCACTGAGCAGCGCCGTTCCGAGCAGGAGATCACCCGGCTCGCGCGCTTCGACTCGCTGACCGGCCTGCCGAACCGCGCAATGATGCGCCAGACGCTCGAGGAAGCGCTGCGCAACGCCGCCCATCGCCAGAAGGGCTGCGCGATGTTCCTCATCGACCTCGACCGGTTCAAGAACGTCAACGATACGCTCGGCCACCCGATCGGCGACGCCCTGCTGCGCCAGGTCGCGGACCGGCTGAAGTCGGTGATGGGCAACCACGGCCAGGTCGGCCGGCTCGGCGGCGATGAATTCCAGGCCGTCCTTCCCGGCACCGTCGACATGGGGCTTCTCGAGTCCCTCGCCCGGACTCTAATCGAGCAGGTCTCGCGCCCGTACATGATCGAGGGCCACAAGGTGACAATCGGGGCGTCCACCGGAATCGCGATCGGCGATCCGGGCCGGTCGAGCGCCGACGCGCTCGTCCGTAACGCCGACCTCGCGCTCTACGCCGCGAAGGCGGCCGGGCGCGGCAAGCATTGCTTCTACGAGCCGGCGATGCACAGCGAGGCCGCCGAGCGGCAGCTGCTCGAGAACGACCTCCGGCAGGCGATCGAGCGCGACGAATTGTGGGTCGCCTATCAGCCGATCGTCCGCACCGCCGGAGAGGAGATCTCGGGCTTCGAAGCGCTGGTGCGGTGGCAGCACCCCGCCCGCGGCGCAATCTCGCCAGACAGGTTCGTTCCGCTGGCCGAGGAAGCCGGCCTCATCGGCAAGATCGGCGAATGGGTGCTCGAGACTTCGCTTGCCGAGGCCGCGCGCTGGCCCGACCATGTGCGGATCGCGGTCAACCTTTCGCCGATCCAGTTCAACGATCCGGGGATCGTCCGCCTTGTCGAGGCCTTGCTCAAGCGCTACGGCGTGCGGGCCGACCGGCTGGAGCTGGAGATTACCGAGGGCGTGTTCCTCGCCGACGGCGACTCGACTGACGACACCTTCGCCAAGCTGAAGGCGCTCGGCGTCCGCCTTGCGCTCGACGATTTCGGCACCGGCTATTCGTCGCTCGGCTATTTGAAGAAGGCGCCGTTCGACAAGATCAAGATCGACCAGAGCTTCGTGCGCGGGGCGTCGTCGAGCACCAACCGCAATGCCGCGATCATCCGCGCCATCGTGACCCTCGCCGAGACGCTCGGAATGGACACTTGCGCCGAGGGCGTGGAAACCCACGACGACCTCCAGCTCATCCGCGAGCTCGGCGTGAGCATGGTCCAGGGCTACATCTTCGGGCGGCCCGCGCCCGCCGAAAGCGCTCGCGAGCTGGCCAATACCGCGACGGTCGAGGCGGACGGCTATCAATGCATCCGCGAGGCGCGTCACCGCCTCATGCGCCGGGCCGTCACCTGCATCGAGGACGAGATGGTCGAGGTGAGGCTGCGCAACATCTCGTCGATGGGAGCCCTGGTCGACTGCCACGTGCCGGTGACACCCGGAACCACCCTGGCAATCGACATCGTCGGCGTAGGACCGGTGCAGGGCACCGTCCGCTGGGCTCAATCCGACAAGTTCGGCATCCAGTTCGGCGAGCAGTTCGACCTCGGCCGGCTCGCCGTGAAGCGAGAGAAGGTCAACGAAGTCAAGATGTTGCGCCCCTGGTACATCGACCAGCGCGAGGCCGGCTGAAGCCGCCATTGAAAAAA
>DASUXP010000046.1:0-2242 GCA_036377835.1 Sphingomicrobium sp.
GCCGAGGAGGCGGAGCGGCTCAAGGAAGCGCTGACCGAGCACGCCCCGGAAGCGGCAGAAGAGCTGGCCGACGCCGCGCCCGATGCGCACGCCGCGAACCGCTACGAGAAGATGATCAACATCAAGGACCAGGGCCAGATCTTCCGCGTCGACGTGGACACGATCGAGCGGATCGACGCCGCCGGCGACTACATGTGCATCCAGACCGGCGACAACACGCTGATCCTGCGCGAGACGATGAAGGACCTCGAGAAGAGGCTCGACCCGCGGCGGTTCCAGCGGGTGCACCGCTCGACCATCGTCAACCTCGACCTCGTCCGCCAGGTGAAGCCGCACACCAACGGCGAATGCTTCCTGGTGCTCGATTCAGGCGCTCAGGTGAAGGTGTCGCGATCCTACCGCGACGTCGTCGCGCGGTTCGTCCACTAAGACGCTCAGAGGCTGAGGCTCACGGCGAAATAAGCGATATTGTCGCTGGTATCGGGCCCGCCGCGGACGAAGCCGTGCTGGTTCATGTAGCCCGCTTCGCCCGACAGCCTTTTGGTGAGCGGGGTCGAGACGGTGACGAGGTTGCGCACCCGGTCGAGCCCGTCCTGGCGCTGGAAGGGAGTCGTGTTGAGGTTGAAGAACGGCTCGCTCGACAGATTGAGCGCGGTCTTGCCGGCAATGGGCACCGAATATTTGAGATAAGGACGCAGCCGCCAGCCGGTCCCGTCGACATGCTCGCGCCAGCGCTGCTCCAGCCGCAGCCGGCCGCTGAGCTTGCCCTTGCCGATGCCGGCCAGCCGATCGATCGTCACCTGCTCGCGGGCGCGGTGCTCCATCACGGTGAAATCGCCGCCGGCATATTGCGGGTCGTGCGTGTAACCGGCCCACAAGGTCACGCCGCCGCCGACGCCGTAGCCGACGAGCGTATTCGATTCGATCTCGTAAAGGCCGTTGCGATTGTCGCTGAAGCGGGCGGTGAACTCCTGCGACAGGCGCCAGCGGTCGGACAGCTTCACCGTCGCCGAAGCGGTCGTCCATATCTGCTCGTCGGACTTTGCCCAAGCCGGCGCCGGGACAGCGAGCAGGCCGGCGAGAACAAGAGCGAATGCGGCGACTTTCATCATTTTACCTCTTCGACAGAAACCCACGCGATCCACGCTGTTCCGCGCTGGGGCCGCCCTAGCCCCTTGGCGAGGCGTGCTTATTGCAATCGCGCTGCACTTTTATGACTCAGGTCAATCGCCGCCGTCAGCCAGCCGCTCGCCCGTCGCCGCGTAATAGACCATCTCGGCGATATTGGTGGCGTGGTCGCCAATCCGCTCGAGGTTCTTGGCGACGAACAGCAAGGTGGTCGACGGGCCGATGTTGTGCGCATTCTCCATCATGTAGGTGAGGAGAGTCCGGAAAATGCTCTCGTAGAAATCGTCGAGGGCATCGTCGCGCAAGCATACGGCCTGCGCCTTTTCGGGATCGCGGGCAGCGAATGCCGCCAGCACGTCGTGGACCATGCCGGACGCGATCCTGGCCATTTCGGGGAGCAGCGACAGCGGTTCGATGTCACCCTTCTCCGGCAGCCGCCGCACGCGGCGGGCGATGTTCTTGGCATAATCGCCGATCCGCTCGATCACGCCCGCGATCTTGAGCGCGGCGATGGCGTCGCGCAGGTCGTCGGCCATCGGCGCCCGAAGCGCGATCAGCTCGACCACCCGCCGCTCGGCTTCCGCTTCGAGCTCATCGAGCTGGACGTCGGCTTCGACCAGGTCGTGGGCCGCGGCGAGGTCCCGCTCGACGAGGCAGCGCATCGCTTCCTCGATCGCGGCTTCGGCGAACGCCCCCATGTCGGTGATGAGCCCGCGCAGCTCGGCCATGTCCTGGTCGAAAGCCGTCAGCGTGTGTCCGTGAAACTGCTGCATGGGTGCGCTCCGCTCAGCCGTACCGGCCGGTGATATAGTCCTGCGTCCGCTGGACATTGGGGTTGGTGAAGATCTGCGGGGTGTCGCCGACTTCGATCAGCTCGCCCAGATGGAAGAAGGCGGTCCGCTGCGACACGCGCGCGGCCTGCTGCATGTTGTGGGTGACGATGACGATGGTAAATCGCCGGCGAAGCTCGTGGATCAGCTCCTCGATCTTCGCCGTCGAAATCGGGTCGAGCGCGGAGGTCGGTTCGTCGAGCAGGATGATCTCGGGCCTGACCGCGAGCGTCCGCGCGATGCACAGGCGCTGCTGCTGGCCGCCGGAGAGGGACAGGGCGCTG
>DASUXP010000047.1:0-6283 GCA_036377835.1 Sphingomicrobium sp.
CTCTGGCGGAAGCCGGCGTTCTACCTGACGCGCTGGGCGGCGCGGGCGGGGCTCACGCCGAACCTCGTCACCGCGGTCGGGGCGGTGCTGTGCGTGCTCGCCTTCATCCTCTTCTGGCGCGGCGAATATTGGTGGGGCGTCTTGTCGGGCTTCATCTTCATGGTGCTCGACACCGTCGACGGGAAGCTCGCGCGCTGCACCGGCGCCTCCTCGAAATGGGGCAATGTGTTCGACCACGGCATCGACCTGGTCCACCCGCCCTTCTGGTGGTGGGCATGGGCGCACGGCCTCGCCGCCTACGGCAAGCCGCTGTCGGCACTTTATGCGACGATGGTGCTGTGGGCGATCATCGGCGGCTATGTCCTGCAGCGGGTGATCGAGGGCGTGTTCATGCGCCGCTTCGGGGGCATGCACATTCACGTGTGGCGACCGATCGACAGCAAGTTCCGCCTGATCACCGCGCGGCGCAACCCGAACATGATGATCCTAGTCGCCGCCTTGCTCGTAGGCCGCCCCGACAGCGGGCTCGTGCTCGTCGCCTGGTGGACGATCATCAGCCTCATCTTCCACGCGGTGCGCTACGCCCAGGCGAGCGAGCAGGCGGCGCGAGGACGGAACATCGAATCTTGGCTGGAAGGGTGAAGCACACCGCCGTCGTCCTCGCCGGATCGCGGCCGGGGCGTGACGCGTTCGCCGAGCGCTTCGGTTCCGACTTGAAGGCGCTGATCCCGGTTGCAGGAGAGCCGATGGTCCGACGGCCGGTGCGGGCTCTGCTCGCCAGCGACCAGGTCGGCAAGGTGCTGGTACTCGCGCAGATGCCCGATCGAATCGCCGCGATCCTGCCGGAGGACGAGCGCATCGCCGTTGCTCGCTCGAGCGGCACGATCGGGGAAACGATCGTGGCGTTGATGGAAGACCCGCAAACGCGATGGCCGCTGCTCGTCACGACCGCCGATCACGCGCTGCTCGATACCGCGACCGTCGATGCGTTCTGCAGTGCAGCCCGAGATTGCGACATCGCCGTCGGAGTCGTCGAACGCGGCACATTGCTCCGCCGCTTCCCCGGCGCGAAGCGGACCTGGCTGCGCTTTCGCCGCGGCGCTTTCACCGGCGCCAACCTGTTCGCGCTGCGCTCGGAAGTTGTGGCGCCGGCCATCGAGCTGTGGCGCTCGGTCGAGCAGGATCGCAAGAAGGGGTGGCGGCTGATCGCCTTGCCCGGCCCGCTGACTTTGCTCGGCGCCGCGATGCGGTTGCTCAGCATCGATGACGTGCTCGCGCGCGTCGGGCGCAAGCTCGGTCTCTCGGTGAAGGCCGTAAGGCTCGCCAATCCGCTCGCGGGGGTCGATGTCGACAAGGCCGAGGACCATGCGCTCGCCGAGGCGGTCTTAGAAGGGCGCGCATGAGCGACCTCGCCATCTACGACATGGACCGGACGGTGACCCGCCGCGCGACCTACACGCCGTTCCTATTGCATTGCGCGGTGCGGCGGGCGCCGTGGCGGCTGTTGCTCCTGCCGCTCGTGATCCTGTCGATGCTCGCCTACGCCTGCCGGCTTATCGACCGCGGCGAATTGAAGGAGATCAACCATCGCCTGCTGCTCGGCGGCAAGGTCCACCCGAGCGAGCTGCAGCCGCTGGTGGAGAGCTTCGCCGCTAAGCAGGTAGCAACCAACGTCCGCCCCGGCGCCCGCGCGGCGATCGCTCGCGACAAGGCCGAGGGCCGCCGCCTGGTCCTTGCGACCGCTTCTTACCGCCTCTACGCCGACGCCATCGCCGAACGCCTGGGGTTCGACGACGTGATCGGCACCGGCTCGATCGTCGGCCTCGACGAGCGCGTCCATGCCAGGATCGCCGGAGAGAATTGCTACGGCCCCGCCAAGCTGCGCATGATCGCCGATTGGGTCGAGAAGTCCGGCCTCAAGGGCGCCCACGGCCACGTCCGCTTTTATTCCGACCATGTCTCCGACCAGCCCGCCTTCGAATGGGCCGACGAGCCCGTCGCGGTGAATCCCCACGGCAAGCTCCGCCGGCTAGCCGAGCAGCGGGGATGGGCGATCGAGGATTGGGGCTGATCCTCCCTCAAGCGAAGCTTGGGGGAGGTGGCAGCGCGAAGCGCTGACGGAGGGGGTGCCCCCTCCACCACTCGGCTACGCGGAGCGGTCCCCCTCCCCTGCAGTTTCACTGCGAGGGAGGATAATCACACCGCGTTCAGCGCATTTGCGAAGTCGGCGATGAGGTCGTCGGCGTCTTCCACGCCGATGGAGATGCGCACTAGGTTCGGGGTGATGTCGAGTTGCTTCTTGCGCTCGTCGGGCACCGACAAATGCGTCATCGCGGCGGGGGCGCTCGCCAGCGTCTCGGTGCCGCCGAGGCTGACCGCCAGGTTGGCGATCTTGAGCGCGTCGAGGAAGGCGAACGCTTCCGCTTCGCCGCCCTTCAAATAGAGCGAGAAGGTCGACCCGGCGCCGAGGCAATGGCGGCGGAAGATGTCGGCCTGGCGCGAGCCCTCCTCGAGGAAGCCCAGATAGCCGACCTTCTCCACCTTCGGGTGGCTCTTGAGGAAATCGCACACCCTGGCCGCATTCTCCCCGGCGCGGGTCATCCTGAGCTCCAGCGTCTCGAGGCTGCGCGACAGCATCCACGCGGTATTGGGGTCGCATATGGTGCCGATCGTGTTCCGCAGCATCCGGATCTGGTTGATCAGCTGCTTGTCGCCGACCACCCCGCCGGCGACGAGGTCGCTGTGCCCGCCGACATATTTGGTTAGGCTGTAGACGCTGAGGTCCGCGCCCTGGGCCAGCGGCTTGGCCCACAGCGGCCCGAGGAAGGTGTTGTCGATGGCGATCGGCGGCCGCTCATTCTCCGCGAATGCGGCGTCGGAGGCGGCGCGCACCGCCTCGACATCGACCAGCTGGTTGGTCGGGTTGGCCGGGCTCTCGAGGTAGATGAGGCTGACGCGGCCCTTCGCCTGGCCGGCGGCAATGGCGGCGTCGATCTCCTCGCGCGTCGCGCCCGAGGGGAAGTCGACCCAGGACACTCCGAACTGGCCGAGGATCTTGCCGATCAGGGTCTCCGTCGCGGCATAAAGCGGGCCGGAATGGACGACGCAGTCGCCCGGGCGGACGAAGGTCAGCAGCAAGGTCGCGATCGCCGCCATCCCGCTCGAAAATGCGAGCGCGTCGTCGGCATCCTCCCACACCGCGAGCCGGTCTTCGAGGATCTCCTGGTTCGGCCCGTTGAAACGCGAATAGATCAGCCCCTCGGCCCCGCCCGGGCGCTTGCCTGTCACGCCCTCGAAGAAACGCTTCCCCGCCGCAGCATTCTCGAACACGAAGGTCGAGGTCAGAAAGATCGGCGGCTTCAACGACCCTTCGCTGAGCTCGGGGTCGAAGCCGTAGCCGAGCATCAGCGTCTGCGGCTTGAGCTTGTGATTGCCGACGCTGGTGGGCGAGGGCCGCGGCGGGCGGTGATGCGATGTGTCTTCGGTGGCCAAGAGGACGTCTCCTTCTTCCCCCCTACCGCTTGCGGGAGGGGGCAAGGGGGTGGGCCTGTCCTTCGCGCAAACAGGCCCACCCCTCAATCCCCTCCCGAAGCGGTAGGGGAAGAATCAGCTGGGGAGAGCGATGGCGCTCAGCTGGCGGCCGTAATCGGGCTCGCCGCGATGGGTGGATCGGCGGAAGCTGTAGAAGCGGTCGGCGTCGTCATAGGTGTCGAGGTGGAGTGCCTCGACCTGCTCGATGCCGGCGCTGAGCAGCCGATGGACAACGTAGCGGGGCAAATCGAAATGGGGCTTGCCGCTCGCGCTCTCGGCGAAGAAGCGCTCGCTTCCCAGCTCCTGGTCGGCGAAGCGCTGGCGGAACGCCTCGTCCACTTCGTAGGACAGCTGGGCGATGCACGGGCCGACGGCGGCGACGAGGTGCGAGCGGCGCGCGCCGAGCGCCTCCATGGCGACGATGGTCGAGTCGGTCACTCCGGCGAGCGCGCCGCGCCAGCCGGCGTGGGCCGCGCCGATGACCCCGGCCTCGGCGTCGGCGAACAGCACCGGCGCGCAGTCGGCGGTGAGGATTCCGAGCAGCAAGCCGGGCCGGTCGGTGACCATCGCATCGGCGCGCGGCCGCTCGTCCTGCGGCCATGGCGCGCCCGCGTAAACCGCGTCGGCGGAATGGACCTGGTGAACCGTGGCGAGCGCGGCCCCGGGCAGCAACGCGGCGATGGCGCGGCGGCGGTTCTCGCCGATTGCCCCGCGGTCGTCCTTGCTGCCGTAGCCGACGTTGAGGCCGGCAAGCGCGCCGGTGGACACCCCGCCGCGCCGGCCGAGGAAGCCGTGCGGCAGATCGCCGAGGCTCGTCGCCCGGACGACCTCGACGCCCTGGTCTTCCGCGCTCAAAGCCGCTTTCGCATGATGATGTCCTCGTCGGCCTGGGTGCCGACCATGAAGTCGTAACGCCCGACCGCTTCGAATCCGTAGCGGTCGTAAAAGCGGCGCGCGCGATGGTTGTCGACGAAGACGGTGAGGTACAGCTCTTCCGCGCCGCGGCGGCGCGCCTCGTCGATGGTCCAGTCCATCAGGCCGTGCGCGATTCCGGCGCCGTGATGCGCCTTCAGGATGTAGATCTGGTCGAGGAGCAGCGCGGGCCGTTTCGTGTCGACCGGCAGCTTGAGCGGGCCGAGCTTGGCATAGCCGACCGGCTCGCCGTCGACCTCGCCGATCCTGCAGGCGTAAGCGGGATCGCGAAGTTGCGCCTCCCAGTCGGCGACTCCGAAGCTGGTGAGAAAGGCGTTGAGATCCTCGGCGCGGTAGAGGTGGGCGAAGGCGTCGCAGAAGCTCGTGTCGAAGATGGGGTCGAGGACCGCGGCATCCGCCGGGGTGGCATCGCGATAGGCGATGCTCATGCGAACCCCGCCGGCCGCGGCCACTCGCGCGAATGAATTGCCATCACCTTGAACAGCTCGCCCATCTCGCCTGGGGATGTGAGCCGGTCGAGTGCTTGCTGCACGTCCGCCGAACGATCGGGATTGGCCGCCGCGAGTGCCTTCGCCCGCGCGGCAATTCCGAGCTCGTGAAGGCACTCGCCCTGGGAAATCACGTCGGTCGTGGCAGCCCCTGCGTCGGTCGCGATTGCCGCCAGCATTTCGAAATCGACATGGCTGGTCAGGTCCTGCTCGCCCGGATCGGCGAGCACCGGCGCGTAGCCGTGCCTGCGCACCGCCTGCAGGGTGTCGCCGGGCGCGCTTTTCGCATGGCCATAATCGACGATCAGCGCGACTCCGCCGCGAGCGGCGAGGCAGGTCGCGATGGCGGTCACCGCCGCCTCGCGGGCGGGGGAAGTTTCGACGATCTCCCCGTCGCGGTCGAAGGCGAGGCCGCCCGCGGCCGCGACGACGCGGCGCTCGGCGGCGCCGACGAACTGGCGGATCGGCAGCGCATCGAAGAATTCGTTGGCGATCAGCAACAGTGGGCGCGCCGGCACCGTCTCCACCGAATCGTGCCAGGTCGCATCGGCCACGGCCTCGCGCTGTGCCGCGCGCAGCACGGGGCTGGTCTCGACCAGGTGCACTTCCCCGCCGAAGCCGGCCGAGCGCAGCACGCGCAGGGCATCGCCGGCGAGCGTCCCGCGGCCGGGGCCGAGCTCGACGTAGATGGCGTCGTCGGGCGCGCCCGCGCGCTTCCAGCAGTCGGCGAGGCAGGCGCCGACCATCTCGCCAAACATCTGGCTGATTTCGGGCGCCGTGGTGAAGTCGCCGCCGCTGCCGAGCGGGTCGCGGGTCGAATAATAATAGGTGTTGCAGGCCTCCATATAGGCCTCGACGGTGATCGGCCCCTCGGCGGATATGCGTTCGCGAAGCGCCCGTTCCAGCGGGGTCACGCGACCGACGCTGGCCCGGCCACCGGCTCGACTCGCACCCGCCGCCTCTTCGCCGTCAGCATCAGATAGAGCCCGCCGAGGATCATCGGCAGCGAGAGCCATTGGCCCATGTGAAGGTGCGTCGCCTTGGCGAAGGCGATCAGCTGATGGTCGGGCTCGCGGATGAATTCCACGGCGAAGCGGAACAGGCCGTAGAAGAAGAGGAAGGCGCCGACGAGCTTGCCCGGCTCGTAGCGGGCCCTGGTTTTCCAGAACATCCACCACAGGATGGCGAAGAGGACGAGCCCTTCGAGCACGGCTTCGTAGAGCTGGCTCGGATGGCGCGGCGGGCCGAGCATCGGGCGGCCGAACATGTCCACCCCCTCGACGAAGCGGATCGCCCAGGGGACGTCGGTCGCGCGGCCCCACAGCTCCTGG
>DASUXP010000048.1:0-10242 GCA_036377835.1 Sphingomicrobium sp.
GGGTTCTTCACCCGCTCGACCGGCTCCTTCCCTTCCTTGAGCGCCTGCACGACGAGGATGTCGCCATTGGCCAGCGGATAGACCTGGCGCGGGCTCATCAGGCCGGTCGCCATCGCCTGAATCCGGAATCCCGGCGGCACCGTCGGGCTCTCGCCGGCCTTCCACGCCACCGGCTTGGCGAGGTTGATGTCGGTCATCACGATCGCTTCGGCGGGCTCGGGGAGGACCGGGTTGGGCCCGACCTGCTGCGACGGATCGAGCTTCTGCGAGCGGCCGCAGGCGGCGAGCGCCAGCAGCGCGACGCACAGGATTGGAGCGCGGATCATCGTGCCGCCTCCACCGCCGGCCGGTGCACCCAGGCGGCGGCGAGGACCAGCAACGCGCCGACGATCGACAGGACGAGGCCGAGTCCCGCCACGGCCGTCCAGCCGTCGCGCTGGTGCACGAACATGCTGAGCAGCTCGACCAGCAGGCCGGCGAAGAAGAGCAGCAGGAGCGCCCAGCCGGCAGCGGAACGCATGTGCGCGCTGCGCGCCACGTCGATGATGAGGACCAGCGCCGCGAGGACTCCGAACACCAGTCCTGCGAGCAGCAGCCAGCTGGAGAAATCGAGCCATACCAGGTTGCCGCCGCTGCCGAGGTAGGTGAGGTCGGTCAGCAGCACGCCGACAAAGCAGGTGACGCAAACCGGCAGCAGCATTGCGTAGATCGGGTGCCGCGCAATCGAGACTCGCCTCAGATCGCGCCGAGGCGCACCTTCGGCCATGATTCACGTCCTTTCGTGCAGTACCTCTGACTGCACAGCGCCGCCGAAAGTTCCCGATTTTACAGTTTGTTACGGGCTCGCATCAATTGTGCCGGCACTCAGCTCTCGCTGCAGCGCACCCAGCGGCGCTTGCCGCCGCGCCAGATCGAGCCGTCGTAATTGTCGCCCCTGGCGCGCGCGACCAGCCTCACCTCATGGCGCTCCGCATTGGGGTCGACGAGGTCGACGCGGACCTCGTTTCGATCGAGCCACGCCTGCGCAACTTGCACGGGGACCTCGCGCCCGTCGTCGGTGAGCCTCGCCTGCACGACCGAGGAAACGGCGGTGTGCCCGATGACCAGCTGAACCACCACCGGCTTCGCCCCGGCGGTGCTGCACAGCAGCCCACCCGTCGCATACGCGGGGGCGGCAGTGATCAAGGCGATCGTTGCAAAAAGGAGCTTTTTCATGCCGCCGAAGTTCGCGCGTTTCTTGCCCGATGGGAAGCCTTGGGCCTAGGCGCTTCTCCATGACCGCGTTCAAGGAGGGCGATCCGCTCAGCCTCAACCGTCTCTACGGGCGCTCGAGCGGGCACAAGTTGCGCAAGGGGCAGCAGGAGCTGGTCGACACGCTGTTGCCGCAGATCGAGGTGCCGGCAGAAGGCGAGGTCAGCTCGCGCCGCCTGTTCGGCGACGACCGCGCACTGCATTTCGAGATCGGCTTCGGCTCGGGCGAGCATCTCGCCGATCGCGCCGACATGCTGCCCGACCACGGCTTCGTCGGCGCCGAGCCCTTCCTCAACGGGGTCGCCGCCGCGCTGGCGCACATCCGCGACCGCCATTTGCGCAACGTGCGCATCTGGCGCGGCGACGCGCTCGAGGTGCTGCAGCGCGTTCCCGACGGCGCGCTCGGCTTCCTCTACCTGCTCCATCCCGACCCCTGGCCGAAGGCGCGCCACGCCAAGCGGCGGATGGTCAACGACCGCCCGCTCGACCTGTTCGCGGCCAAGCTGAAGCCCGGCGGCGAGTTCCGCCTCGCCACCGACGACCCGACCTATCTGACATGGTCGCTCATGGTGATGCAGCGCCATGAACACCAGTTCGAGTGGCTCGCCGAGCGCCCGGCCGACTTTCTCGAGCCGTCCGGCGGCTGGATCGAGACCCGCTACGGCGCCAAGTCCCGCCGCGAAGGCCGGCGGCCGTATTATCTCCGCTATCGCCGGAGCTAGATCGCCCAATTCTCCACCTTGAGCCCGGGCACGCGCCTGAACTCCCGCTCGTTCGCCGTCACGAGGACCGCGTCGAGCGCCAGCGCATGGGCCGCGATGAACAGGTCGTTCGCGCCGATCGGAGTCCCGGCTCTCTCCAACGCCAACCGGATCTCTGCATAATGTTGATCCGCAGGCGCTTCCCAGGCGAGCTGCGGCAGCAGTTCCAAAAGCTCCACGGAACGGCGTGCAGTGCGTGCAGACGATTTCTTCTCAAGGCCGAACTTGACCTCCGCGGCGACGATGGCGCTGACAGCGCAATCGGGCAGGTGCTCGGAGAATCGGCGCGCGACGGGCCCGTCCTCGTCCGAGGCAATGGCCGCAAGCACGTTCGTATCGAGGTGAAAACTCATGGATCGTCGAAGTCGGTGACCGGCTCCGGCGGTTGATCGTCGATGTCCGGGAATGCGTCTTCCGGCCCCAGCGGCGGCTCCTTCCGCCATTTTTCCAGCAGCGTGCGCAAGCTGTTCGCCCGATCCTTCGCGGGTTCGATGATCAAGCGTCCGCCCTCCTTGTGCATGACGACGGCGTCGCCGAAAATGTCGAACTCCTTGGGGATGCGCACGGCCCGGTTGCGGCCGTTGCGGAAAATGCGGACGTGGCGCTCGGCTCCCATCGACCCAATCTGGCATATGCCATGGCATATGTCAACGCGCCGGCCCCGCCGCGGAGCGATGGCGGTCTAATATTTCTCCAACGGCCGCAGCGGCTTGTGAGTCGCGGTGAGCCCGCCCGTGGGATAGCCGGCGGCAAGCCAGGCCTGCAGCCCCTCGCGTAGCCAGTAGATGTTCTTGTAGCCCGACGCCTTCATCCGCAGCACGGCATTGTACGAGAGCCGGCAATTCTCGTGGTGGCAATAGACGAGCACCGGGCGCTGGTCCTTGCGGGTGTAGCCGTTGAAGATCTTGAGATCGTCGACGAGCACCGTTTGGATGCGATCGTCGAAGCTGCCCTTCGCGCTCGCGTAAGCGAAGTCGTAGGAGCCCGGGATCACGTCCTTGTCGCGAAGCACGGCGGCAACAAGCAGATCCGGGCCGAACGTATCGATCAGGCATGCGGCCTGCCGCGCAGATACGGTCGTCACTCCGGGAATCTGCGCCGGGGTCGGCCCCGAGCCGGTTTCCGACAGCTTGCCGTCGAACGGTACGCCCGCGGCCGGCTTGTCGGCCGCAGTCGCTGCGCAGGACTGCGGCTTGGACGCCGCCTGGCCGCTGTGGCGTCCGCCGGCTTCCTGCAACAGGCTGTAATCGCGCATCAGGCGGAGCAATTCGCGACGATACTTCTTCTCGCCGCCGAAAATCGGCGGATCGAGCCTGGCCGCCGGAGTGACGGTGATCTCGTCGCGGCGAACCCGGGCGTCGATCCGCTCGGCGGCATCGTCGAGCGCATTCTTGCCGGTCTTGGGATCGACGACGTTGGGATCGAGGCCAAATTGAGCGAGCTCCCACACCGCATGGTGGTTCCCCGCGTCGAGCGCGAGCTGGTACAGGCCCATGTCGATGGAGCCGGCCGTGCAATAGAGGCCGCTTTTCTCGCGGCCGAGACGGTAGCGGGCGGCGGTGAACTTGCGGATCTGCTCCTTCGCCTGATCGCGCGTCGCGCCGGCTGGCACGCCGGCAAGCTCCTGCAACACGCGGCCGACACTCCCCTTCTCGCTGACGATCGAGTCGCAGAGCTTGGTCGCCATCGCTTTCGGGTCGATCGCCGCGGGCGCCGCCGCGGCCGGCGCGGCGTAGCCGATGATCAGGAGAGCGAGAGCCCCGCTCAGCGCCCGCTTACCCGCAGCGGCCATCGAAGCAATCCCGGTTATAAACGACACATTGGTTGGCGGCCTGCCGTCGCAATTGGCTGGCGATCGCCGCGATATCCTGCGCGAGCATCGAAAAATCCGCGGCGACCGAAATCTTCGGAATGCCGCTGCCGGTGAGGCGCGTCAGCGTGACTTCCATCTGTCCGCTTTCTTTGAGCCCGGCGAGGATGTCGGGCATATAATCGCTGATGCTGACCCGCATGGGCTGGCGCGGGACCAGCGGGTCCACCGACAGCCGGCTCATGCGGTAAGTGCCCGCCTTGCCGACGGCAACGGTGAACGGCGGTGGCGAGCTTCCGGTCAGCTGGGCCGCAGGCGGAAAGACGACGTCGACGAACTCCCACGAAATCGTGTCGCGGTCGAAGTCGCGCTTGCCGCGCAGCTCGAGGTAGGCGACCTGCGCCAGCTCGGGCCGGTCGAGCATCCTGACGTTCTCGACCCTGAGAGAGCTGCGCGGGAACGGAACCCGCGCGTAAAATTCCCCGCCGGGCGCGGCATCGGCATAGCCGCCGGGAGTCTTCAGCGGCGAGCGCCACTGGCAGGATGAGGCATCGCCGGTCGAATCGACATTGCCTCCGAATGCCCGGACCATCGTCTTGAAATATTCGCGGTCGGCATCGGAGCTGAAGGCCGGCGGGTTGTTTGCCTTTGCCGGGTCGATGAACGTGCGGACTTCCTGGGCGCTGGCCCGAGCCCCGAGCAGAGCGAACGCCACAAGCCCCAGTCGAACGCCTGACTTACGCCACATACGCACCCCCCGAGTGCCGATTAAATCGGCACTTCTTGGTGCCGTCAAGCAGCCGTTCTAGCGCTTCGGCTCAAGCCGCAGCAGCCGCGCCGCGGGGCCGTCCTCGAGCAAATAGAGCTCGCCGCGCGGGCCCTGCCCCACTTCGCGGATGCGCTTGCCGAGCTTCCACTCATCGGCCTTGCGCGCCTTGTCGCCATCGATGTCGACACGGATCAGCGCCTCGCCCGACAGCGCGCCGATGAAGGCGTCACCCTTCCAGCCGCGGAACAGCTCGCCGCTGTAGATGAGCAGCGAGCCGGGCGAGATCGACGGGTTCCACCACACCTTCGGCGCCTCGAAGCTATCGCCCGCACGATGGTCCGGAATGTCGACGCCATTGTAATTGGTGCCGTTGGACACGCGCGGGTAGCCGTAGTTGCGGCCCTTGAGGATGAGGTTGAGCTCGTCGCCGCCGCGTGGGCCCATCTCCGTCTCCCACAGCCGCCCGTCGGGCGCGAAGGCGAGTCCCAGCGGGTTGCGATGACCGAGCGTCCAGGTTTCCGCCGGCGTAAGGTTCGGCCCCGGCCAGGTGACCGCCCGCGCCGGCGCACTCTTCGCGGCCACCGTGTCTTCCGGCGGATCGGTGACCTGCACCGTTGCCGCCCCGATGCGTCCGGCCCACGGATTGTCCGGCGCCGGCTTGCCGTCGACGGTCAGGTGCAGGATCTTGCCCATCGGCAGGCTCGGGTCCTGCGCCGGGGCGAAACGCTGCCGCTCGCCGGCGCTGAGGAACAGCGACTGGCCATCGGGCGCAAAGGCGATGCGCGCCCCGAAATGCCCGCCGCGGCCGCCGGTCGGATTGTGCCAGATGACCTGCAGCCCCTCGAGCCGCGCGCCGCTTGCATCCTGCACCAATCTCGCCCGGGCGAGCGCGAGCTGGCTGCCGCCGTTCGCCGACGGCTCGGAGAAGGTCAGATAGACCATCCCGTCCCCGGCGAAGGCCGGAGACGCGACCACGTCTAGCAGCCCGCCCTGCCCTTGCGCGACGACCGACGGCGTTCCCGCGACCGCCTGCTTGCGGCCATTCGCGACGTCGACCAGCCACAGCTTGCCGCCCTTCTCCGTCACCAGTGCCGCATTGGTCAGCGGCACGCCGGAGCCCGGAAGGAAATCCATCGCCCAGGGCGAATCGAAGGTCGCCACCTCGGTGACGGTGAAGGGCGTTCCGGATGACGCCGCCGGCTGAGCGCTCGACGGCGGCGAGCTGCCGCAGGCCGAGAGCAGGGCGAAGATTGCGGCTTGAATTAAGCGACGGGTCATCTGATCTGTTCCATCCGCGTAATATCGGTTCTAGGTGCTGCGTACATTCCAGGGGCGTTGAGTGGCTTTCATTTGAAGGAAGGTCCGCATGCGACCCTGCAGCCTACTCTCACTTGCCACCGCCGTGCCAGAGCAAGTGGTGTTCCAGGACGAAGCGAAGGCCCGCGCGCGCGAGGCGTTCGGCGGCAAGAAGGCGCTGTTCGACCGCCTGTCCGGCGTGTTCGACAATGCCGGGATCGCCAAGAGGCACATCGTCGCTCCGCTCGACTGGTACACGGCCGGTCACGGCTGGCATGACCGCAATGCCGTTTACCTGGAAGCCGCCGAGAAGCTGTTCGTCGAGGCCGCCACGGCGGCGATCGAAAAGGCCGGGCTGGACCCGCACGAGATCGACGGCGTGGTCACGGTTTCCACCACCGGAATCGCCACCCCCAGCCTCGACGCGCGCGCCTTCGGCCGGATGGGGTTCCGCCAGGACGTCCGCCGCGTACCCGTGTTCGGGCTCGGCTGCGCCGGCGGGGTCAACGGCCTCGCCGCGACCGCGCGCTTCGCCGCCGCCGAGCCGGGGTCGCACTGGCTGTTCGTCACCATCGAGACCTGCTCGATCTCGATCCGCCTCGACAGCGACGATCCGGCAGCGGTCGTCGCCACCGCTTTGTTCGGCGACGGCGCCGCCGCCGCGGTGGTCACCGCCGGGGAGCACAGCCTCGCGCGGATCCGCGGCTCGGCCGAGAAGCTCTATCCCGGGACCCTGCGGATCATGGGCTGGGACGTCGAGGACCCGGGACTCGCCGTCGTGTTCGACCGGGCAATCCCGCCGTTCATCGAGGGCCATCTCGCTGAGACCGTGGACGAGATGTGCGCCAACCTCGGCGTCGCGCGCGGCGACATCGACCGTTTCTGCTGTCACCCCGGCGGGGTGAAGGTGGTCGACGCCATCGAAGCGGCGCTCGAACTCCCGCAGGGCGAGCTCAACCTCGAGCGCGAAGTGCTGCACGACCATGGCAACATGAGCGCGCCGACGGTGATGTTCGTGCTTCAGCGGCTGATCGAGCGCGGCCTGCCCGAACGGGTGATGATGCTCGCCTTCGGGCCGGGCTTCACCGGCGCCGGCCTGCTGCTCGAAGCGCCGGGGGCGGCCGCCTGATCCTCAATATCGTCATCCTCGCGCTGGTGACACTGCAGCGGCTCGGCGAGCTGTGGCTGTCGAACCGCAACACGCGGCGCCTGCTTGCCCGCGGCGCCCGGGAGCATGCGCCCGGTCATTACCCCTTGATCGTCGCTGTCCATGTGCTGTGGCTCGCTGCTCTGTGGTGGCTCGCGCCGACGCGACCCGTGGCCGGCTTCTGGGTTGCCCTGTTCGTCCTGCTCGAGCTCATGCGCCTGTGGGTGCTGCTGACGCTCGGCCGCCGCTGGACGACGCGGATCGTCGTCCTTCCGGGCGAGCCGCTCGAGCACCGCGGCCCGTACCGCTTCGTCGACCATCCCAACTACCTCGTGGTCGCGGCCGAGATCGCGGTGCTGCCGCTGGTATTCGGCCTGTGGCAGGTCGCGGTTCTGTTCAGCCTGCTGAACGCCGCCGTTCTCGCCATCCGCATCGCCGCCGAGAACCGCGCGCTCGGCCGCTAGGCTTTGCTTGCTAAACAACGGCGCGCCGCCTATATCGCGGCTCTCTCCTCGACATCGCCAGATGCCTGAGGCTGGGGCTTTACGGCTCCGGTCCGAGAGACTTTGAGCTTCTTGCGTAAGGATTTTCGTGGCGGACATCGCCGGACTTGAGCGCCTGGTCGGGCCCGAGGTGAAGCACCTCGGCTACGACCTCGTGCGCGTGCAGATGATCGGCGGCTCGTCCGACCCGACGCTGCAGGTCATGGCCGAGCGGCCGGACACGCGCCAGCTCGACCTTGCGGATTGCGAGACCATCTCGCGGCGGCTGTCGGAGGTCCTCGACCTCGCCGACCCGATCGAGGGCAGCTACCGGCTCGAGGTCAGCTCGCCCGGCATCGACCGTCCGCTCACTCGTCTCAAGGATTATGCCGACTGGAAGGGCCATGATGCGCGGATCACGCTCGTTCACCCGCACGACGGCCGCAAGCAGTTCACCGGCGAATTGCGCGGGACCGAGCGTGAGCTGGTGCTGATCCGCACCCGCAACGACGAGTCCCACGCATTGCCCTTTTCCGAGATTGCGTCGGCCAAGCTGCTCTTGACCGACAAGCTCATCAACGCCACCGCGCCGCTCAGCACCGAGGGCGCCGACACGATTAAAACGGAAGGTTGAAGACGAACATGGCCACCGCACCCGCTGCCGTCAGCGCCAACAAGGCAGAATTGCTCGCGATCGCCGACGCGGTCGCGCGCGAGAAGCTGATCGACAAGGGCATCGTGATCGAGGCGATGGAGGACGCGATCCAGCGTGCCGCCCGCGCCCGCTACGGCGCCGAGAACGACATCCGCGCAAAGCTCGATCCCGAGACCGGCGACCTGCGCCTGTGGCGCGTCCTCGAAGTCGTCGAAGAGCCCGAGGATCATTTCAAGCAAATCGACCAGAAGGGCGCGCAGAAACTGCAGAAGGGCGCGAGCGTGGGCGACTTCATCGTCGATCCGCTCCCCCCGATCGAGTTCGGGCGCATCGCCGCTCAGGCCGCCAAGCAGGTCATCTTCCAGAAGGTCCGCGATGCCGAGCGCGAGCGCCAGTATGAGGAGTTCAAGGACCGCACCGGGGAGATCATCACCGGCGTCGTCAAGCGCGTCGAGTTCGGTCATGTCGTCGTCGACCTCGGCCGCGCCGAGGGCGTCATTCGCCGCGACCAGCAGATCCCGCGCGAAATGGTCCGCGTCGGCGACCGCATCCGCTCGCTGATCATGTCCGTCCGCCGCGAGGCGCGCGGCCCGCAGATCTTCCTCTCCCGCGCTCACCCCGACTTCATGAAGAAGCTGTTCGCGCAGGAAGTCCCCGAGATTTACGACGCCATCATCGAGATCAAGGCCGCCGCCCGCGATCCCGGCAGCCGCGCCAAGATCGGCGTGATCAGCCACGACAGCTCGATCGACCCGGTCGGCGCCTGCGTCGGCATGAAGGGCAGCCGGGTCCAGGCGGTGGTTCAGGAGCTGCAAGGCGAGAAGATCGACATCATCCCGTGGAGCCAGGACCTCGCCACCTTCGTCGTCAACGCGCTCCAGCCGGCGACGGTCAGCCGCGTGGTGATTGACGAGGAAGAAAATCGCATCGAGGTCGTCGTCCCCGACGACCAGCTGAGCCTCGCCATCGGCCGCCGCGGCCAGAACGTTCGGCTGGCCAGCCAGCTTACCACCTCGCAGATCGACATCCTCACCGAGGCCGACGCCAGCGAGAAGCGCCAGCGCGAGTTCGTCGAGCGCTCCGAGATGTTCCAGAACGAGCTCGACGTCGACGAGACTCTGTCGCAGCTGCTGGTCGCCGAGGGCTTCACCAGCCTCGAGGAAGTCGCCTACGTGCCCGTAGAGGAAATCGCCCAGATCGAGGGCCTCGACGAGGATATCGCCACCGAGCTCCAGAGCCGGGCCGCCGAGGCGCTCGAGCGCCGTGAGGCCGCCTCCCGCGAAGAGCGCCGCAAGCTCGGAGTGGAGGACTCCCTCGCCGAACTCCCGCACCTCAGCGAGCAGATGCTGGTCACGCTCGGCAAGGCGAACATCAAGACGCTCGACGACCTCGCCGACCTCGCCACCGACGAGCTCATCCAGAAGAAGCGCGTCGAGCCGCGCCGGCGCGAGCCGAGCAACCGGCCCGAGGACAAGGGCGGGATCCTCGCCGACTACGGCCTCACCGAGGAGCAGGGCAACGAGATCATCATGGCCGCCCGCGCCCACTGGTTCGAGGACGAGGCGCCGGCGCAAACCGAGGAGGCCGCCAATGCGGAATCCCCGGAATGACCGCGGTCGGAGCCTGAATGAAAATCCCCTCTCCCCTTCAGGGGAGAGGGTCAGGGAGAGGGGCAGTCGAGGCTCATCCGACTCCCCCACCCCTTCGGCGCTTCGCGCCTCTTCCCCGCCCCTGAAGGGGCGGGGGGAACGCGAACGCACCTGCGTCCTCACCCGGCGCAAGGGCAGCAAGGACGAGCTCATCCGCCTTGCGCTGTCGCCCGACGGCGAGGTCGCGCCCGACGTTCGCGCCCGCGCGCCCGGCCGCGGCGCGTGGATCGGAGTCACCCGCGCCGAGCTCGACGCCGCCAACGCCAAGGGCAGGCTCAAGGGCGCCCTGCAACGCGCCTTCAAGACCAATGACGTCCGCGTTCCCGCGGACCTCGGCGAGCACACCGAGAGGGCGCTCCGCCAGGCCGCGCTCGACCGGCTCGGCATGGAGGCCCGCGCCGGCAACCTCATCAACGGCTCGG
>DASUXP010000049.1:0-2615 GCA_036377835.1 Sphingomicrobium sp.
GCGGACCCTGCTCGCCACTCTCCAGGCCGAATATCCCTTCGTCCGCAGCCAGGCGCGCACGCTGCGCGGGGCGCTCGGCTTCGACTTCGTCAACCAGGACGTCGATCTTGCCGGCCTCGACCTCACCCGCGACCGGCTGCGGGTCGGCTTCCTGCGCCTCACCGGGGATGCGGTCAGCACCGATCCCGGCCGCGGTTTTTCGCTGGTCGAGCCCCACTGGCGCCTGAGCGGCGTGCTCGAGCTGCGCCGCGGACTCGACGTGTTCGGAGCGACCGATGATTGCGGACCGGCGGGGATCGATTGCCTCGGGCCGGGCGACGTCCCGCCGAGCCGGATCGAAGGCGATGCGACGGCGACCGTGCTTCGCGGCAGCGCCTATGGCGAGTTCCGTCCCGCGCCCAAGGTGACGCTCGCGCTCGGAGTGCGCGGGCAACTCGCCAGCAACCCGTTGCTGAGCTTCGAGGAATTCTCGGCCGGCAATTATACCGTTGGCCGCGGCTACGATCCCGGAACGCTGCTGGGCGACAAGGGCATCGGATTGCAGTCCGAGCTGCGCTTCGGCAGCGTCTATCCAAGATCGCCGCGCGACTTCGCGATCGAGGGCTACGGCTTCTTCGATTATGCGCGGATCAAGAACAAGGACCGGCTCCTCATCGACGACGAGAGCTCGCGCCACCTGAGCTCGGTCGGCGCCGGTGCGCGGGCATCCTTCGACCGCTTCTATCTCGACGCTGCGATCGCCATCCCGCTGACCCACGTCGGGCCGTTCGACAAGAAGCCGGACCCGCGCTTCCTTCTCTCGCTGACTACCCGTCTCTGGCCATGGAGCGTCCGATGACTGCTCACAGCATGCGTAAGCACATCCGCCCTGTCGGAATCCGCGGCAGGAAGCGCACCCTCATGTGGTCGTCCGCCGCGGCGGCGATCGCGGTCGTCGCATTGCATCCGCGGCCGGCTCAGGCGCAGGCCTTCGTCGGCACGCCGACGACGGCAACCGGGACGGTCACCTACGATCGCGCCACGCCGAGTGTGGAGACGATCACGGTCAATTCGCCGACGGCGACGATCAATTGGACTCCGACGGGTACGGTCACGACGGACGGGACGATCATCTTTCTTCCCGCGGGCAATACGGCGACGTTCACCAACGGCGGCTCGGTAACGGACTTCACCGTGCTCAACCGCATCAGCGCCGGTGTCCCGATCGAGTTCAACGGCCATGTGATCAGCCAGCTGCAGAGCGCTAGTGGGACGGCCACCGGCGGGCACGTCTGGTTCTACAACCCGGGCGGGATCATCGTCGGAGCGACCGCGGTGTTCGACGTCGGCGGGCTTTTGCTGACGACCAACGACCCGCTGACCTTCAGCACCACCGCGACCGGCTTCGCCGGCAATTTCGTCGCCAGCTCCAACAGCACCGCATCGGTGCGCATCGATCCCGGCGCGCAGATCAACGCGCTGCCGGAGAACAGCTACGTCGCGCTCGTCGCGCCGAGGGTCGAGCAAAACGGCACCGTGAACGTGAACGGCAGCGCCGCTTATGTCGGCGGCGAGGACGTGACCCTGACGATGAACCAGGGCCTGTTCGACATCGCCGTCAATGTCGGCACCTCCGACCCGTTCAACCCCGACAGCGGCAACGGCGTTGTCCATACCGGGACCACCACCGGGCCGTCGAGCACCGGAGCGCCGGGCGACAGCCATCGCATCTACATGGTCGCGGTGCCCAAGAACCAGGCGCTGACCATGCTCTTGAGCGGCAACGTCGGCTTCCAGCCCGCTTCGAGCATCAACATCCGCAACGGGACGATCGTCCTTTCCGCCGGCTCGAGCATCGCCGAGACGAGCGGCACGCTGAACATCATCTCGCCGCCCAACATCAACGCGGACCTCGTCATCGGGCGCGGATCCTATAGCTCCGACGTCAAGGGCTACGCGCGCGGCGACATCGACGTCACCGCCGACGACGGCTCGATGGGCTTCCGGCAGAACCTGTTCCTCACCAGCCTCCTCGCCGGGGAAACCGGCACCATCACGCTCGGCGCCTCCAACGGCTTCAACCTGATCGTCGACCGGAGCGTCGTCCTGCAGACCAGCGGCGCGGCCTTCTCCTCGGGCGCACCCGAGGAGCTCAACCTGCTCGTCGACGGCGGGTTCGTGCGGATCAGCGGCAATCTCCAGATGACCGCCGGGGCCGCGGCCGACGGGACCCCCGGGGATATCGAGATCTCGGTCCGCGATGTCGGTGCCAATGAGGGCAGCCTGATCGTCGACGGCCAGACCTTCCTCGCCACCTCCGCCGATGCCTCGTCGATCCTTTCGGGCGACAGCCTCGACAGCCAGGCCGGCGACGTCACCGTCGAAGCGCTGAACGGCGGCTCGATCCTGTTCCAGAGCAGCCTCGACATCTTCGCCAGCGCCCTCGGCCAGGACAATGACGGGAACGGGAGCGGCTTCAACCTCGGTCGCGCCGGCGACGGCCGCGGCGGCGACATCACGATCAATGCCGACAACGGCGGCTCGATCACCGTGAACTGGTGGCTCCATGCGGACGCAACCGGCATCGGCGGGAGAATGCTCGACGGGGGCCTGTTCGGCGGAAACGGCTTCGGCGG
>DASUXP010000050.1:0-8909 GCA_036377835.1 Sphingomicrobium sp.
GAACCATGGTCCTGTCCGACGAGGACGCCAAGATCGTGAAGAGAAATTTCCTGCCCTATAGCCGCTAGGCTAAGGCCAGACTTCGAAGGAGCACCGTCATGTCTCGTGTAAAACGTGGCGTTACCAGCCATGCCCGCCACCGCAAGGTGATCAAGCAGGCCAAGGGCTATTACGGCCGCCGCAAGAACACCATCCGCGTCGCCCGCCAGGCCGTCGAGAAGGCCGGGCAGTACGCCTATCGCGACCGCAAGGTGAAGAAGCGGAACTTCCGCGCGCTCTGGATCCAGCGCATCAACGCTGCGGTTCGCGCGGAAGGGCTGACCTACGGCCAGTTCATTCACGCGCTGAAGCTCGCGGGCATTGACCTCGACCGGAAGGTCCTGGCCGACATCGCGATGCATGAGGCCGAGGCGTTCAGCGCGATCATCGCCCAGGCCAAAGGCGCGCTGGACACGAAGGCGGCCTGACTCTCCTCCCCTCGATTTCGAGGGGAGGTAGCAATCCGAACGATTGGCGGAGGGGTCGAGAGGCCCCTCCGCCATGCTTGCATATGGTCCCCCCTCCCCTGCAAATGCGGGGAAGGATATAAGCGGCCGCCGGGGGGACTATGCGGCACACTATTTTCTTTGCGGCAGGATTGGCGATCGCCACCGCTGCGCTGGCCAACGACACGACGGCGAGCACCGGGGCCGGCGGCCTCGTGCTCGAGCGCACCGATGCCATCGACATGGTCAGCGAGGACCTGTTCGTCTCCGCCGACGAGATCCGCATCCGCTATCTGTTCCGCAACAGCAGCCCGGGCGACGTCGAGACCATCGTCGCTTTCCCGATGCCGGACCGAGACCTGTCCGTCGAATATGGCGGGGACGTCGGCTATCCGTCGAACTTCCGCACCCGGGTCGCCGGCCAGCCGGTGGTGGCGAAGCTGGAGCGGAAGGCGGTGGTCAAGGGCAAGGACCTGACGAGCGTCCTGCGGGACCTGCGCATTCCGATCGCGCCCGAATCGATCAACGACGCTACACGGGCGATGGACCGGCTCCCCGCGGCTCAGAAGCAGCGCCTGATCAAGCTCGGCCTCGCCGGCGACGAAGAATATGACGACACCGGCAAGGGGATGAAGCACCACCTCATCCCGCTGTGGACGGTGCGCGACCGCTATTGGTGGACCCAGCGCTTCGCCGCCGGCCGCGACCTCGTCGTCGACCATCGCTACATTCCCGGCGTCGGCGGAAGCGTCGAGAGCACCATCGCCTTCAAATCGATGCGCGGCACCTCCGATTTCCGGCAGATGGCGGCGCTCTATTGCGTCGACGACGCCTTCATCGCCGCGGTCGACCGGCTGTCGCGCAAGGACCAGACCGACGGCCCGGGGATGCCGGACAAGTGGATCGACTATATCCTGACCACGGGTGCCAACTGGCGCTCTCCGATCGGCAAGTTCCGCCTAGTCGTCGACAAGGGAAAGCCCGGCAACCTGCTCAGCTTTTGCGAGGACGGGGTGAAGAAGATCAGCCCGACGCAGTTCGAAGTGACTCGCACCAACTGGCGGCCGACGCGCGACCTCCACGTCCTGATCATCGAGCCGCGGCGCTAGCTGGAGACGATTTCGCCCTTTCCCTTCGTCGCAGGCTAGGGCGCTACCGGCTCCCGCTCGAGGCCGGCGCGGTCCCATTTCGCAAGGTCGGCCGCCGCATCGTAGGTCGACTGGAGGAACTCGCTGAGCATCCGCTCCGGATCGTCCGCTGCCCGGACGTCGGCATAAGGCAGAACGAACTCGCCATAGGTCTCGTCGAAGCGTCCGTGACGGATCGGCGCGGTTCGGAACCCGTCCGGCTCGGGATAGGCGTAGCTGTAGAAGAAGGGCTCCGCGGCCGTCGCCCCGCCCGCCCAGAAGCCGGCGCTCGACAGCTCGCTGTCATAGGCTTCTCGGGTGATCCGGTCGGGGAGGCCCGGTACGCCGCCGGGATGCTCGGGCGCCGGGCGGCCGGAGAAGCGGGTCGTCGCGAGGTCGAAGCTGCCCCACCAGAAGTGCACCGGACTCGCCTTGCCGGTGAAGCCCGCACGGAACCTGGCGAACACCGGCAGCATGGCGGCCAGGGCCTCCCGGAAACGGTCGGCCGAGTCGCGGTCGTAATCGCGGCGCTCCTTGTCCTCGGCGAAGGGGATGGCGCCCTCGATTTCATTGGGGCGGCGGTTGAAGTCGGACGGCAGCTCGTGCCGGTCGAGGATGTCGACGAGTCGGTGATGAAGCGCGGCGACGCTGCCGGCGTTGAGCGGCACTTCCTCGCGCGACCCGTCGCTGACCCACAGCACCATCGCGTGCCGGCAGAGGTCGAGCGTGACGGTGAAGGTGCGCTCTTCGCTCGCGGCCGTCGGCAGCGTGCCGAGGCCGCGGGCATTGGGCTGGAGCGCGGCATGCCAGCCGTGGTTGGTCCACGGCGCGTGCGCCACCCGGAGCTTGCCCAGCATCTGTGCTGCGAGGTGCAGCAAGGCGAGCGTTTCGTGATCGCGCTCGACGCTTAGCTCGGGCCAGTCACTCATGTGAACCGCTGTAGCACAGGACTTTGCATTTTGCGCTGCAGCGCGGCTAAGGCCCAGCGCCATGGCTGGCGACGATCTCATCGACCAAATCGCCGCGGCGCCCGACCTGCAGGCGCTCGAGGCGGTGCGCGTGCGCCTGCTCGGCAAGCAGGGCGAGATCACCGCGCGATTGAAGTCGCTGGGGTCGATGGACCCGGAGACGCGCGCGGCCGAGGCGCCGAAGATCCACGCGCGGCGCGAGCAGGTCACGGTCGCGATCGCCAAGCGCAAGGACGCCCTCGAGAATGCCGAGCTCGAGCGCAAGCTGGCGACCGAGACGATCGACCTGTCGCTGCCCGCTCCGGAAGCTCCTCGGGGGACCGTCCACCCGGTCAGCCAGGTGATGGACGAGCTCGCCGAGATTTTCGCCGACCTCGGCTTCTCCGTCGCCGAAGGGCCTGAGATCGAAACCCAATGGTATAATTTCACCGCGCTCAACATGCCGGAGAACCATCCGGCCCGCGCCATGCAGGACACCTTCTATCTCGAGCCACGCCCCAAACAGACGGGCGGCGAGGACGAGCCGCGGGTGCTGCGCACCCACACCTCGCCGGTGCAGATCCGGTCGATGCAGGACCAGGGCGCGCCGCTGCGGATCATCGCGCCCGGCCGGGTCTATCGTTCCGACAGCGACGCGACCCACACGCCGATGTTCCACCAGATCGAGGGCCTGGTGATCGACCGCGCGATCACGCTCGGACATCTCAAGTGGACCCTGGAGACTTTCCTCAAGGCATTTTTCGAGCGCGACGATGTCGTCCTGAGGATGCGCCCCAGCTACTTCCCGTTCACCGAGCCGTCGGCCGAGATCGACGTCGGCTGGTCAATGGAAAAAGGCCGCCGGGTCGTCGGCGGGCAGCAGGGCTGGATGGAGGTTCTGGGCAGCGGAATGGTCCACCCGCGGGTGATCGCCGCGGCGGGCCTCGACCCGGACGAATGGCAGGGCTTCGCCTTCGGCACCGGAGTCGACCGGCTGGCGATGCTCAAATATGGCATGGACGACCTGCGCGCCTTTTTCGACGGCGATATCCGCTGGCTGAAGCATTACGGCTTCCGCGCGCTCGACGTGCCGACGCTCTCGGGCGGGGTCGGCGCATGAAGTTCAGCGTCACCCGTACCCCGGCGAAGGCCGGGGTCCAGCTTCCTCTTTTTTCTCTGATCCTGGGCGCCGGAACGCGGTCCGGGGCACGAAAGGGCGAATTATGAAATTCTCCCTTTCGTGGTTGAAGGACCACCTCGACACCGACGCTTCGGCCGAGGAGCTTGCCGACAAGCTCACCGCCATCGGACTCGAGGTCGAGGAGCTGAGCAACCCCGGCGAAGCGCTCGCGCCTTTCGTAGTCGCGAAAGTGCTGACGGCCGAGAAACACCCGCAGGCGGACAAGCTGCAGGTGCTGACCGTCGACGCCGGCGAAGGGCCGGTGCAGGTCGTGTGCGGAGCGCCCAACGCACGCGCCGGGATGCTCGGCGTGTTCGGCCCGCCCGGCGCCTATATCCCTGGAAGTGACTTCACGCTTGGAGTCCGGTCGGTCCGTGGAGTCGAAAGCCACGGCATGATGTGCTCGGCGCGCGAGCTCGAGCTGGGCGAGGATCATGACGGGATCATCGAGCTGCCCGGGGACGCGCCGGTCGGCACCCCGTTCACCGCTTATGCCGGGCTCGACGACCCGGTGTTCGACGTGAACGTGACCCCCAACCGCCAGGATTGCATGGGCGTTCGCGGCATTGCCCGCGACCTCGCCGCGGCCGGCATGGGGACGCTGAAGCCGCTCGCCGTGCCGCAGATCCAGGGCAGCTTCCCCTGCCCGGTGCCGGTGACGATCGACGACCCGGAAGGCTGCCCCGCTTTCTACGGGCGCGCGATCCGCGGGCTTCGCAACGGCGCCTCGCCGGAGTGGATGCAGAACCGGCTCAAGGCCGCGGGGCAGCGGCCGATCTCGGCGCTGGTCGACATCACCAATTACGTGATGATCGACCATGGGCGGCCGAGCCACGCCTATGACATCGCCAAATTGACCGGCGGCCTCACCGCGCGCGCGGCTCACCCGGGTGAAAAGGTGCTCGCCCTGAATGAGAAGGAATATGCGCTCGAGCCGTTCATGACGGTGATCGCCGACGACGCGCAGGTGCATGATATCGGCGGGATCATGGGCGGCGAGGATTCCGGCGTCAGCGAAGCGACCACCGACGTGATGCTGGAGGTCGCCTATTTCACGCCCGAGCGCATCGCGCGGACAGGACAAGCGCTCGGCCTCACCAGCGACGCCCGCAGCCGCTTCGAGCGGGGAGTCGACCCGGCTTTCCTCGATGAAGGGCTGGCAATCCTCACCGGCCTCATCGTCGATATATGCGGCGGCGAGCCTTCGGCGCTGGTCATCGCCGGCGAGCCGCCCCTCGACCGCCGCAGCATCCCCTTCGATTTCGGCCGCACCAATGCGCTCGGCGGGATCGACGTTCCCGAGCAACGCCAGCGCGAGATCCTGGCCAGCCTCGGCTTCGAGCTCGACGGCGCGACGGTGACCGTCCCGACCTGGCGGCGCGATGTCGAGGGCCCCGCCGACCTGGTCGAGGAGGTCGCGCGCATCGAAGGATATGACAAGGTCCCGTCCACTCCGCTCGAGCGCGCGGCTGGCGTCGCCAGGCCGACCGCCACCCGCTCGCAGCTGGTGGAGCGGCGTGTTCGCCGGGCGGCTGCGGCGCGGGGGCTCGACGAAGCGGTGACCTGGAGCTTCATTTCCGAAACGGAGGCCGCGACCTTCGGCGGCGGCGACTGGCGCGTCGCCAACCCGATCAGCGAGGAGATGAAGGTCATGCGCCCCTCGCTGCTCCCGGGGCTGATCGCGGCTGCGCAGCGCAACCTCAATCGCGGCGCGTCCGCCATTCGCTTGTTCGAAATCGGCCGGCGCTACCTCGCCGACGGCGAGCATCCGACCGTCGCCCTGCTGCTCGCCGGGGACCGGAGCCCGCGCGACTGGCAACTCGGCAAGGCGCAGGATTTCACCGCCTTCGACGCCAAGGCCGAGGTGCTCGCGCTGCTCGACGCCGCCGGCGCGCCCGTCGCCAACCTGCAAGTATTCCCTGATGCAGGTCCGACCTGGCACCCGGGCCGCTCGGCGACCCTTCGGCTCGGGCCGAAGACAATTGTCGCCGCGTTCGGCGAGCTCCACCCGAAGCTGGTGCGCGAGCATGACGTGCCCGGCGGCTGCGTCGCCGCGGAAATCTATCTCGACGCGATCCCGGCGGCGCGAGAGGGAGGACGCACGCGCCACGCCTATGCCCCGGCGGCGCTGCAGCCGATCAGCCGCGATTTCGCTTTCGTCGTTCCCGCCGATTTCCCCGCGGACAAGCTCGTTCGGGCCATTGCCGGGGCCGACAGGCAGTCCATCGCCGCCGTGCGCCTGTTCGACCGCTACCAGCCCGGGGGCGGCGAGCTCAGCCTTGCGATCGAGGTGATGCTCCAACCCGCGGATAAAAGCTTCACCGAGGAGCAGATCGCCGAAATTTCGAAACGCATCGTGGCCGCCGCGGAAAAGCTAGGCGCCCGCCTCCGCACCTGAGTCGAGCGCGTTGATCGCCGCGTGGACCCGTTGCTCCACCTCGGCGCGCTTGAGCCCGGCAGGCACGGTCTCGCCGATGAGGAACGTGACCATGCCGCTGCGCTTCACAAACCCTCGGCCCCACAAGCGCCCGCTGTCCACGGCGACCGGCACCACCGGGAGGCCGAACGCGCGATAGAGCCCGGCAAAGCCGGGCCGCAGCGGCGGCTGCGCCCCGGGCGGCACTCGAGTCCCTTCGGGGAAGATGATCACCGGCCGCCCCGTCGCGATCGCCGCCTCTCCCTCGGCCACGAGGTTGCGCAACGCCTTGGCCCCCGCCGAACGCTCGACCGGAATGACGCCATAACGCCGGGTCATGAAGCCGAAGAGCGGGATGTCGGCGAGCTCCTTCTTCATCACGATCACCGGCAGGTTCGACAGCCGTACCATTTCCAGCGTCTCGAACATCGATTGGTGCTTGACCGCGATCAGATGCGGGCCTGGCGGGATCGACCCGACGACACGCGAGCGGATTGCGAGCACATGTTCCGCCAGCCAGTGGAACAGCTCGACCCAGCTCAGCACCACCGCGAGTGTCGGCCTTCGCCCAAATGGGCTTGCGACGATCCCCGAGAGCACCCACAGCACCGTCGCCGGGTAGAAGATCGCCGCGAACAGCAGCGAGCGCAGCAGCGCCATCAGATGTCGGCCCAAACCGCGAGCCGGCGAAGGACATATTTGTTGTACTCGCCGAACAGGGTGAGGAAGCTCGGCTCGGTGCGGACCGCGTCGGTGACGATCTCGTAGCGGCGGCCGAGCACCTTGTGGAACTCGTAGCGCGCGCGGCGCATGTGCCAGTCGCTGGTGATCAGGCGCACCGAGCGGAAGCGATGCTGCGCCAGCCAGCGCCCGGCCTCTTCCGCATTGGAGCGGGTATCGACCGATTCGCTGCCGAGATCGAGGCAGCATTTGACGAGGGCGGTGCTGCCTTTGATCCGCCGGGCGATGTCGGCCTTGGTCACCAGCGGGTCGGCTCCCGCGACCAGCAGGCGCCTGGCCTTGCCCGCGCGCAGCACATCGACCGCGTGCTCGATCCGACCGCTCGCCCCGGTGAGGACGACCGCGGCATCGGTCGGCGGCGCGTCTCCCGCAGCCGGCCCGCCGAGGGTCAGCGCGAAAAAGACGAAGCCCAGGGCATAGATCAGGGCGAGGAGCGACGCGGCGCGGGCGATCATAGGGCCTGGCGCAATGCCGTGAGCACGGCCGTTCGGGCAACCCAGGTCGCGAGCACGGTCAGCGCGAGCGGGATGGCGGCGAGGAGGACCAGGTCGATCCACGACAATGCCGCGCCGCCGAGCAGCTGGCCCATGAACGAGGCGCCGGCAGCGATGACCAGCAGCACCAGCGCCGCCGCCGCCGCTCCGGCGACGCTCCCGGCGAGCGCGTCCAAGGCGATCTTGCGCTGGAACAGGCGCGTGACCTGGACGTCGGTGGCGCCGATCCCGTGCATCACCTCGATGGTGAAACGGTGCGTGTCGAGCGCGCCGCGCGCGGCCAGCACCACCGCCGCCGCGCAGGCTCCGGCGAGCAGCAGGACGAGCGCCAGCGCCAACCCCTGCAGCGCCCGAAGCGAGCTCAGCAAGGGGTCGAGCGCGTCGCGGTGCGCCATCAGCTTGGCCCCGGGCGCGATCGTCGCGACGCGGCGCTGGAGCCGGGCGGCGTCGAAGCCCGCGTCCGACTGCACCGTAACCAGCGCCGGCACGGGAAGGTCGGCATTGGCGCCTTCGGGGCCGAGCCAGCGCTCGAGCGTCTTGCGCATCTCGCTTTCGGGCACGGCCTCGGCGACCGTGACGCCCCGCGTCGAGCGCACGGCGGCGAGCACCGCGGCAGTGGACCCGGAGCCCGCCGGGACCTGGATCGAATAGCGGGCCTCGGCGCCCTTCGACACGCGCGCTGCCGTGCCTGCGAGGGCGAGGCCCGCGGCGGCAACGACGACGATGGCGAAGCTCATGATGGCGATCACCCAGGGAGTCGGCCCGCGCAGCGGCCTCGCGCCCAGCAGGCGCCGTTCCGCAGGGGAGACGAGCAACCAATCGAGCATCATTTCCCGGTCCCCGGTTGCGCCGCGGGCGGATTACGCAAGGCGCCGGTGGGATCGGTCAGCGCGCCATTCTCCAGGCGGATCATTTGCGCACCGGCAGTCGCGCTGATGAGCCCGATGTCGTGCGTGGCGACGACCACGGTCGTGCCGAGCTGGTTGAGCGCCGTGAACAGGTGCAGCAGCCGGCGCGCCATTTCCGCATCGACATTGCCGGTGGGCTCGTCGGCGACGAGCAGCTCGGGCCGGTTGATCACCGCCCGGGCGATGGCGACGCGCTGCTGCTCGCCACCCGACAGCGTCGGCGGGCGGGCGCTGGCACGGTCGGCGAGCCCGACCCAGGCGAGCATCTCGCGCACCGGGCCTTCGACCTCTTCCTCGGTCTGGCCCGAAATCCGCAACGGCAGCGCCACATTGTCGAAGGCGGAGAGGTGGCGGATCAGCCGGAAGTCCTGGAAGACGACGCCGATTCGCCTGCGGAAGGGCGGCAGCGCCTCGCGCGGCGCCTCGCTCAGCTCCTCGCCGAACAGGCTGATCCGGCCGCGCGTCGGGCGCTGCGTCAGGTACAACAGCTTCAGAAGCGATGTCTTGCCCGCGCCGGAGGGACCGGTGAGGAAGTAGAAGCCGCCCTTGGCGAGGCGGAAGTCGAGGTCGCGCAGCACTTCGGCGCCCGTGCCGTAGCGCAGGCCGACGCT
>DASUXP010000051.1:0-6809 GCA_036377835.1 Sphingomicrobium sp.
GAAGAGGGCAAGGTGACTCCGCTGGACGTCAAGGCCGGCGACAAGATCCTGTTCGGCAAATGGTCGGGCACCGAGGTCAAGATCGACGGTGAGGACCTCATCATCATGAAGGAAAGCGACATCCTCGGAATCGTCGGCTGACCTCAATCCTCGCGCGCGCGCGCGTTGAGGAGCGAACTTAGCGAACTTCCAACTTACGAAAGGGTAGCCAGATGGCAGCCAAGGACGTGAAATTCAGCCGCGAGGCGCGTGAGCGCATTCTCGCCGGCGTCGACATCCTCGCCAATGCGGTGAAGGTGACTCTCGGCCCCAAGGGCCGCAACGTCGTGATCGACAAGAGCTTCGGTGCTCCGCGCATCACCAAGGACGGCGTGACCGTCGCCAAGGAAATCGAGCTCAAGGACAAGTTCGAGAACATGGGCGCGCAGATGGTGCGCGAGGTGGCCTCGAAGACCAACGACATCGCCGGTGACGGCACCACCACCGCGACGGTTCTCGCCCAGGCGATCGTCCGCGAAGGCATGAAGTCGGTCGCGGCCGGAATGAACCCGATGGACCTCAAGCGCGGCATCGACCTTGCCGTCCAGAAGGTCGTCGGCGACCTCAAGTCGCGCTCGAAGGACGTTTCCGATTCCAAGGAGATCGCCCAGGTCGGGATCATCTCGGCCAATGGCGACAAGGAAGTGGGCGAGAAGATCGCCGAGGCGATGGAGAAGGTCGGCAAGGAAGGCGTGATCACCGTCGAGGAAGCCAAGGGCCTCGAGTTCGAGCTCGACGTGGTCGAGGGCATGCAGTTCGACCGCGGCTACCTCTCGCCTTACTTCATCACCAACCCGGAGAAGATGCAGGTCGAGCTCAGCGACCCCTACATTCTCATCCACGAGAAGAAGCTGTCGAATCTGCAGGCGATGCTTCCGATCCTCGAGGCGGTGGTCCAGAGCGGCCGTCCGCTCCTCATCATTGCCGAGGACATTGAGGGCGAGGCGCTCGCCACGCTGGTGGTCAACAAGCTGCGCGGCGGCCTCAAGGTCGCGGCGGTGAAGGCGCCGGGCTTCGGCGATCGCCGCAAGGCGATGCTCGAGGATATCGCGATCCTCACCGGCGGCGAGATGATCAGCGAGGATCTCGGCATCAAGCTCGAGAACGTCACCACCAACATGCTCGGCCAGGCCAAGCGCGTCACCATCGACAAGGACAACACGACCATCGTCGACGGCAACGGCACCCGCGAGGCGATCGAGGGCCGGGTCGGCGCAATCCGTTCGCAGATCGAGACCACCACCTCCGACTACGACCGCGAGAAGCTGCAGGAGCGGCTGGCCAAGCTCGCCGGCGGAGTCGCGGTGATCAAGGTCGGCGGTGCGTCGGAAATCGAGGTGAAGGAGCGCAAGGACCGAGTCGACGACGCGCTCCACGCGACCCGCGCCGCGGTCGAGGAAGGCATCGTCCCGGGCGGCGGCACCGCTTTGCTCTACGCCACCAAGGCGCTCGAAGGCCTCAAGGGCGAGAACGACGACCAGACCCGTGGCATCGACATCATCCGCAAGGCACTGCAGTCGCCGCTGCGGCAGATCGCCGAGAACGCCGGGCACGATGGCGCAGTGGTCGCCGGCAAGCTGATCGACGGCAACGACGCGACGCTCGGGTTCAACGCCCAGACCGAGGAGTATGAGAACCTCGTGGCTGCGGGCGTGATCGACCCGACCAAGGTCGTCCGCGCCGCTCTGCAGGACGCGGCCAGCGTCGCCGGGCTCCTCATCACCACCGAGGCGACGATCGCCGAAGTGCCCGAGGACAAGCCGGCCCCGGCCATGGCCGGCGGCGGCATGGGCGGGATGGACTTCTAAGTCAGGCCGTCAGTCACTGACGATTGGAGGGGCCGGTGGAGCGATCCGCCGGCCCTTCTTCGTTGGTGGCGACGTCGTTGAGCATCGCCTCGGCCTCGTTCAGCTGGTCGGACTGCTCTTCGGTCGGCGCCGGCGGGCGCTGCTCGCGGCAGGCGACCGGCAGCAAGGCCAGGAGAATGATCAGCAAGCGCACGCGGTCCCGGTACATCCCCCCTCGCCAAGAAAAAAGGGCCGCCCGGGAGGGGCGGCCCTTCGCGTTCCGGCTCCTTTTGGAGGAGCGAAAGGCTTACTGCGCGTTGGTCGTGGTGTTCGCCGTCGCGTTGGCATCGACCGTGTTCGCCGCGGTCGTATTGTCGGTCGCGTTCAGCGCCGCGTCGAGGTTCGTCGTGGCGTCGTTGGCGACGGCCGCGTTGGTGTCGACTTCCGCCGCATTCTCGACGTTCGTCTCGGTCGCATTGTTGGCGGCTTCCTGCTTGTTGCACGCGGCCAGGCCGAGCGCGAGGACCGCAACGGTCACAGCAACTGTCTTCATGATCGCTCCACTCCCATTTAAGCGCCGAAAAGGCGCCGGTCTCGGCCCACCGCACGATTCGGTCAGGCCAGGCGAGGGGCAATAACGCTAATCCCTACTGTTGCACAAGGGATTATTTTCACATGTGAATTGACCATATAAAGATATCTTTATATCCTTATTTCAATGTCCCCGCCGCTCCCGCTCGCCGACCGGTTCCAGGCGCTCGCCGACCCCACCCGGCTGCGCATCGTGGCGCTTCTGCGGATCATGGAGCTCTCGGTCGGGGAGCTTGCCCAAGTCCTCGGACAGAGCCAGCCACGGGTCTCGCGCCACCTCAAGATCCTCGCCGATGCCGGGGTGCTGGAGCGCCGCAAGGAAGGCAGCTGGGTGTTCCTGACGCTGGCCGAGCTGGAGCGGATCGAACCGATGTTCGATTTGGTCGATGCGTGGGCGGACCCGGCGACCGGCGCGATGTTCGCGTCGGACGCAGCCCGCACCGAGGGCATCCGCGCCGAGCGGGCAGAGGCCGCCAGCCGCTATTTCACCACCTATGCCGATGTCTGGGACCAGATCCGCTCGCTCCACGTCGCGGAGAGCGAGGTCGAGCGGGCGATCGACCGGGCGCTCGACCAGCGACCGCTCGGGCGGCTGGTCGACATTGGCACCGGCACCGGGCGGATGATCGAGCTGTTCGGCCCCCGCGCGGCCCATGCCATCGGCATCGACCGCTCGTCGGAAATGCTTCGCCTCGCCAGGGTGAAGCTCGAAGCCGCCGGGATCGCCTCGAGCCTTAGGCAGGGCGACATGTATGCGCTTCCGCTGCCCGACGAGGCGGCGGACAGCATCATCATCCACCAGGTGCTGCACTACGCCCATTCGCCGGCGTCGGCGATTTCGGAAGCGGCGCGGGTTCTGGCGCCGGGCGGGACCCTGCTGGTGGTCGATTTCGCCGCCCACGGCCGCGAGGACCTGCGCTCGACCGACGCGCACATCCGCCTCGGCTTCGAGGACGAGGTGATGACCGGCTGGTTCGCTTCGGCCGGTCTCGACGTCGATCATATCGAGCATCTCGCCGGGGGCGAGTTGACCGTCACCTTGTGGCGCGGAGTGAAAGCGACTGCCCGGCAAAGGAAGGCCGCATGAACGCTTTCGAATGCCTCGCCCAGCACCAGCCGCTGTTCGCCGAAGCGCGTGGCGACATCCAGGTCAGCTTCGAGTTCTTCCCGCCCAAGACCGAGGCCATGGCCGAGACCCTGTGGGCGTCGATCCAGACGCTCGCGCCGCTCCAGCCGCGGTTCGTGTCGGTGACCTACGGCGCCGGCGGATCGACCCGCGAGCGGACCCACGCCACCGTCCAGCGCATCCTTGGCGAGACTGCGCTGACGCCTGCCGCGCACCTCACCTGCGTCGGTGCCTCGCGCGAGGAGGTCGATGCCGTCGCGCGCGGTTATTGGGACCTCGGCGTGCGGCACATCGTCGCGCTTCGCGGCGACCCGCCCGAGCGGGGCGCCCGTTTCGAGCCGCATCCCGGCGGCTATGCCAATGCCGCGGAGCTGGTCGCCGGGCTGAAGCGCGTCGCGCCGTTCGACATCTCCATCGCCGCCTATCCCGAGGTCCACCCGGACTCGGGCAACCGCCAGGCGGACCTCGACAACCTCAGGCGCAAGGTGGACGCCGGCGCCGACCGCGCGATCACCCAGTTCTTCTTCTCCGCCGACTGTTTCCTCCGCTTCCGCGACGAGGTCGCCGCGACCGGGATGGACATCGAGATCGTGCCCGGGATCATGCCCGTCACCAACTTCGCCGGGATCACGCGCATGGCCGAGACCTGCGGCACCGCGGTGCCGGCGTGGCTCGGCCATCTGTTCGAAGGGCTCGACGATTTGCCGTCCGCGCGCCAGCTGATCGCCGCCACCGTCGCGGCCGAGCTGTGCGGTCAGCTGTACGCCGGTGGCGTCCGGCACTTCCATTTCTACACCCTCAACCGGGCCGAGCTGTCCTACGCCATCTGCCACCTGCTCGGCGTGAGGGCGCGCGCATGAGCGCGGCCGCGGCCCTGCGCGCCGAAGCGGCGAGGCGCATCCTCGTCAAGGACGGCGCCTACGGCACGCTGATCCAGGCCGAAAAGCTGAAGAGCGCCGATTATTGCGGCGGGCTCGACCTGTTGAAGGACCAGCGCGGCAACAACGACCTCCTCAACCTCACCAAAGCAGACCTCGTGCGCGAGATTTGCGAGCGCTTCGCCGAGGCCGGCGCCGACGTGCTCGCGACCAATACCTTCAACGCCAACGCCATCAGCCAGGCCGACTATGGCGCGGAAGAGTTCGTCGGACGGATCAACCGTTCGGCGGCCGCGATCACCCGCGAGGTCGCGGACCGGCACTCGGCGAAGGACAGCCGGCCGCGATGGGTCGCGGGTGCGCTCGGGCCGACCAACAAGACCCTGTCGCTGTCGCCCAACGTGAACGACCCCGCCTACCGGGAAGTCGATTTCGACCAGGTGAAGGCCGTCTATCGCGAGCAGGTCGACGCACTGGCCGAAGGCGGCGTCGATTTCATCCTGGTCGAGACGATCTTCGACACACTCAATGCAAAGGCGGCGATCATGGCCACGCTGGAGGCGGAACAGGCGCTCGGCCGCGAGCTGCCGCTGATGATCTCGATGACCCTGACCGATCTTTCCGGCCGTAATCTTTCCGGCCACACCGTCGAGGCCTTCTGGGCCTCCGTACGCCACGCAAGGCCGGTGACCATCGGACTGAACTGCTCCTTCGGCGCGGCGCAGCTCCGGCCGCACCTCGCGGCGCTGTCGGCGATCGCCGACACGCTGGTGATGGCCTATCCCAATGCCGGGCTGCCCAATGAGCTCGGCGAATATGACGAGGCGGCGGAGGAAACCGCCGCCCAGGTCCGCGACTGGATCGACAGCGGTCTCGTCAACATCGTCGGCGGCTGTTGCGGGACCACCCCGCAGCACATCGCCGCAATTGCCGGGGCGGCGCGCGATAGCACGCCGCGCGCCGTCCCGGCTGCCCGCCGCGAGACGATGCTCGCCGGGCTCGAGCCAATGCTGATCGCCGCTTAGTCATGACCGATACCGTTCGCCCTGAGCCTGTCGAAGGGCTGCCATTTTCTTCGAACGCCGAAAGGCGAGACAGTCCCTCGACAAGCTCGGGACGAACGGATGTGTCCGGAGCCGGCGCCCGCTTCGTCAATATCGGCGAGCGCTGCAACGTCACCGGCTCCGCCCGCTTCAAGAAGCTGATCCTCGCCGGCGACTACGACGCCGCGGTCGAGGTTGCACGGGCGCAGGTCGAGAACGGCGCGCAGATCCTCGACGTCAACATGGACGAGGCCTTGCTCGATTCTGAGGAGGCGATGACGGTGTTCCTCAAGCGCATCGCCGCCGAGCCCGACATCGCACGCATTCCAGTGATGGTGGACAGCTCCAAGTGGAGCGTGATCGAGGCGGGACTCAAGTGCGTGTCGGGCAAGCCGATCGTCAACTCGATCAGCATGAAGGAAGGCGAGGGGCCGTTCCTCGAGCTCGCCGCCAAGTGCCGCGCCTATGGCGCAGCCGTCGTCGTCATGGCGTTCGACGAGGTCGGCCAGGCGGATACGGCAGAGCGCAAGGTCGCCATCTGCGAGCGCGCCTACGGGCTGCTCACCGCCGCCGGCACCGAGCCGCAGGACATCATCTTCGATCCCAATATCTTCGCCGTCGCCACCGGAATCGACGAGCATCGCCGCTACGCGCTCGACTTCATCGAGGCCGCGGGCGAAATCCGCCGCCGCTGCTCCGGCGTGCACATCTCGGGCGGCCTCTCGAACCTCAGCTTCAGCTTCCGCGGCAACGAGCCCGTCCGCCGCGCGATGCACAGCGTGTTCCTCTATCACGCCATCCCCGCGGGCATGGACATGGGCATCGTCAACGCCGGCCAGCTGGACGTCTACGATGCTATCGATCCCGAGTTGCGTACCGCGTGCGAGGACGTGATCCTCGATCGCAACGCGGACGCGACCGAGCGGCTGATCGCGCTCGCCGAGCGGTTCAAGGGCACCGACGAGGCCGAGGAGAAAAAGCTCGCCGAATGGCGCGGGCTGCCGGTCGCGGAGCGCCTGTCCTACGCGCTGGTGAAGGGCATCGATGCCCATATCGTCGATGATACCGAGGAAGCGCGCCAGCAATTCGCCCGGCCGATCGAGGTTATCGAAGGGCCGCTGATGGACGGGATGAACATCGTCGGCGACCTGTTCGGCTCGGGCAAGATGTTCCTTCCGCAGGTGGTGAAGTCGGCGCGCGTGATGAAGCGCGCGGTCGCGCACCTCATCCCGTTCATCGAAGCCGAGAAGGAGAAGCTCGGGGTCACCGCCGGCAAGGGCCGCATCGTCATGGCCACCGTCAAGGGCGACGTCCACGACATCGGCAAGAACATCGTTGGCGTGGT
>DASUXP010000052.1:0-2649 GCA_036377835.1 Sphingomicrobium sp.
GCCCGCGCCTCGTCGAACCTCGCTGACATCAACCTGCTCCCGGCGGTCGGCGCCAACGTCTACGACATCATGCGTCACGAGACGCTGGTCCTGACCCGCGCCGCGGTCGAGAAGCTGGAGGACCGCTTCAATGGCTAAGAAACCGCAAGCTGCCGCGCGCGACGTGCGCCACTACGACGTCGTCCTGGCGCCGCACATCACCGAGAAGTCGACGATGCTGTCGGAGACCAATTCGGTGGTGTTCAAGGTCGCGCCCAAGGCGACCAAGCCGGAGATCAAGGCGGCGGTCGAGGCGCTGTTCGGAGTCACCGTGATCGGCGTCAACACCATCGTCACCAAGGGCAAGACCAAGCGCTGGAAGGGCAAGCCCTATCAGCGTTCGGACGTGAAGAAAGCGATCGTTCGCCTGGCGGAAGGCCAGTCGATCGACATCACCGAAGGGGCTCGGGCGTAATGGCACTGAAGCAGTACAAGCCGACCTCGCCGGCGCGCCGCGGCCTTATCCTGGTCGACCGCGCGAACCTGTGGAAGGGCAAGCCGGTCAAGAAGCTGACCGAGGGCAAGACCAAGACGGGCGGCCGCAACAACAAGGGTCACGTGACCAGCCGCGGCATCGGCGGCGGGCACAAGCAGCGCTATCGAATCGTCGATTTCAAGCGCCGTACCTGGGACGTGGCGGCGACCGTCGAGCGCCTCGAATATGACCCGAACCGTTCGGCGTTCATCGCGCTCGTCACCTACGAGGGCGGCGAGCAGGCCTATATCCTCGCTCCGCAGCGCCTCGCGCCCGGGGACAAGGTGATCGCCGGCAAGAAGGTCGACGTGAAGCCCGGCAATGCGATGGAGATCGGCCAGATGCCGGTCGGCACCATCGTCCACAATGTCGAGCTGAAGCCCGGCAAGGGCGGCCAGATTGCGCGCGCGGCGGGCACTTATGTGCAGGTCGTCGGCCGCGACCGCGGGATGGTCATCGTCAGGCTGAATTCAGGCGAGCAGCGCTACATCCGCTCGGACTGCATGGCGACCGTTGGCGCGGTATCGAACCCCGACAACGCCAACCAGACGCTCGCCAAGGCCGGCCGTACCCGCTGGATGGGCAAGCGCCCGCTGACCCGCGGCGTCGCCAAGAACCCGGTCGACCACCCGCACGGCGGTGGTGAGGGCCGGACTTCGGGCGGCCGTCATCCGGTCACCCCGTGGGGCAAGCCGACCAAGGGTGCCCGCACTCGTCACAACAAGTCGACCGACAAGTTCATCATCCGGTCGCGTCACGCGAAGAAGAAGGGTTAAGTCATGGCCCGTTCCGTCTGGAAAGGTCCGTTCGTCGAGCTTTCGCTGCTGAAGAAAGCGGAAGCCGCTCAGGACAAGGGTGGCCGAGCGCCGATCAGGACCTGGTCGCGCCGCTCGACGATCCTGCCGCAGTTCGTCGGCCTCACCTTCAATGTCTACAACGGCCGCAAGTTCGTGCCGGTGTCGGTCAACGAGGACATGGTCGGGATGAAGCTCGGCGAGTTCGCTCCGACGCGCACCTTCCACGGTCACGCGTCCGACAAGAAGGGCAAGCGCTAATGGGCAAGCCAGCAGCACCCCGCAAGGTGGGCGACAAGGAAGCGCTCGCCGTCGGCAACACCATCCGCGGCTCGGCGCGCAAGCTGAACCTGGTCGCTCAGATGATTCGCGGCCGCAAGGTCGAGGAGGCGCTGAACGTCCTCAAGTTCTCGCCCAAGGCGATGGCCGAGGACGTGCGCAAGGTGCTCGCGTCGGCGGTCGCCAATGCGGAGAACAACCACAACCTCGACGTCGACACTCTCGTCGTCGCCGAGGCGAGCGTCGGCAAGTCGATCTCGATGAAGCGCTTCGCGACCCGTGCTCGCGGCCGCTCGTCGCGCATCGTCAAGCCGTTCAGCCAGATCCGCGTCGTCGTTCGCGAGCAGGAAGAAGCGTAATGGGTCAGAAATCCTCTCCTGTCGGGCTTCGCCTGCAGATCAACCGTACCTGGGACAGCCGCTGGTTCGCGGAAGGTCACGATTACGGGCGGCTGCTGCTCGAGGACCTCAAGATCCGCCGCTACATCATCGAGAAGCTGCCCCAGGCGGCGATCTCGAAGGTGGTGATCGAGCGTCCGGCGAAAATCTGCCGCATCTCCATCTATGCCGCGCGTCCCGGCGTCATCATCGGCAAGAAGGGCGCGGACATCGAGAAGCTGAAGCGCGAGCTGCAGCGGATGACCGGGTCCGAAGTCAGCCTCAACATCGTCGAGATCCGCAAGCCCGAGATCGACGCCAAGCTCGTCGCCCAGGGCGTCGCCGACCAGCTCGAGCGCCGCATTGCCTTCCGCCGCGCGATGAAGCGCGCGGTGCAGTCGGCGCTGCGCCTCGGCGCCGAGGGCATCCGCATCACCTGCTCGGGCCGTCTCGGCGGGGCGGAGATCGCGCGCACCGAATGGTACCGCGAGGGCCGCGTTCCGCTGCACACGCTGCGCGGCAACGTCGATTACGCCGAGGCCGAGGCGCACACCGCCTACGGCGTCTGCGGGGTCAAGGTGTGGGTCTTCAAGGGCGAGATTTTCGCTCACGACCCGCTCGCCCAGGACCGGCTGATGATGGAGGCGCAGACCTCCGGCGTCCGCCCGGCGCGCGAAGAGCGCGG
>DASUXP010000053.1:0-13224 GCA_036377835.1 Sphingomicrobium sp.
CACACGGTGAAGACCATGGCACCCGCCATCATCAGATTGGTGATCAGCGACTGGCCGATGTTGAGCCAGGCGAGCGAGACTTCATTGCGCACCGAGGCGCGGGCGAAGGCCCCGACGGCTTCCTCGTAGCGCCGCGCCTCGCGGTCCTCGGCGCCGAAATATTTGACGGTCTCGTAATTGAGCAGGCTGTCGACAGCGCGGCCGATGGCTTTGTTGTCGACCTCGTTCATCTCGCGCTGCAAATGGGTTCGCCAATCGGTGATCTTCCTCGTGAAGAGGATATAGACCCCCACCATCACCAGCGTCGCCGCGACCAGGCCGGGACCGAACTTCAAATAGAAGATGACGCAGATGGCGGTGAGCTCGATCACCGTCGGCGCGATGTTGAACAGCAGGAAATAGAGCATCATGTCGATGCTCTTGGTCCCGCGCTCGACGATCTTGGTCAGCGACCCGGTGCGGCGCTCGAGATGGAAGCGCAGCGACAGGTCGTGGATGTGGCGGAAGACCTGCGTCGCCAGCCGTCGGGCGGCGCCCTGGCCGACCTTTTCGAACAGGGCATTGCGCAAATTGTCGGCGAGCACGCCGGCGAAGCGCGCGGTGCAATAGCCGAGCACCAGCCCGGCGACCACGGTGAAGGCCGCACGCTGCCCCGACATGCCGTCGATCACGGCCTTGTAGGCGAACGGCATCAGCAGCACCGCGGCCTTGCCCGCGAGGACCAGCAGCACCGCGGCGATCACCCGCGCCTTGAGCTGCGCCTCGCCTTTCGGCCAGAGCATGGGCAGGAAGCGGAGAAGCGCGCGGACTCCGCCGTTGGTCTTCTGCGCTTCGGGCGAGTCCGGCATGAAACGCTAGGTAGGGCGCCGCTCGGCCTGCCGCAAATTGCGCCGCAACCACGCCGGACCGCCGGAACCCTGTGCTGCGGGAGTCGGTTTCCTCGCCGAGGAGGACGAACCCATGGCCCGACCCGGGAAGGCGGAAAGCGCCGGCCCGCGCAGGAGCGCGAAGACGCGCCCGCGGCCGGGAGAAGGCGATCAGGCGAGCGGCGAAGAGTTCGGCCGCGAGCGCATGGGTATCGCCGCGAAGGAGTAAGCGAGATGTCGGACGTGATGGAACCGATGATCCACGAGGATCAGCTGCCGGGTCACGAAAGCAAGCTCGAGCCCAAGCCCGACTGGGAGCCGCGCTACGCCGGCTCGGCACGGCTCGACGGCAAGGTGGCGTTGATCACCGGCGCCGACAGCGGCATCGGCCGCGCCGTCGCGGCCTTGTTCGCGCGTGAAGGCGCCGACGTCGCAATCCTCTATTTGTGCGAGCATGACGATGCCGCAAGGACCCGGGAGATCGTCGAGAAGGAGGGACGCCGCGCCGTCACCATCGCGGGCGACATCGGCGACAAGGACTTCTGCGAGCGCGCGGTTCGCCAAACGGTCGATGAGCTCGGCCGGCTGGATATCCTCGTCAACAACGCCGGCGAGCAACATAGCGACGAGGACATTCGCGACATCACCGAAGACCAGCTGAAGCGTACCTTCCAGACCAACATCCTCGGGATGTTCTTCCTCACCCAGGCCGCAATGCCGCATCTCGGCGAAGGCTCGGCGATCATCAACTGCACGTCGGAGACGATGTACAAGGGCTCCGCGCACCTGCTCGACTATAGCGCGACCAAGGGCGCGATCACCGCCTTCACCCGCTCGTTGGCGAAGAATTTGGTCAAGGAGGGAATCCGCGTGAACGGAGTCGCGCCGGGGCCGATCTGGACCCCGCTCAACCCGTTCGGCGGGCAGCCGCCGGAGAAGATTCCGGAGTTCGGGAAGGACACGCCGATGGGCCGCCCCGGCCAGCCGAACGAGGTCGCGCCTTCGTTCCTGTTCCTCGCTTGCGAGGATTCGAGCTACATGACCGGCCAGGTCCTTCATCCCGACGGCGGGGACACGTCGTCGAGCTGACCCGCTTCCCGCGTTGACCGGCGAGGCGCCGTCTCCCTAGGGCCGGCGGATGCCCGGCGATCCGACTCTTGAGGATGCCATCCTCGCCTTTCAGCAGGGCGCGCTCGACCGCGCCCGCTCCATTGCCGGGCGCCACATTCCCGATCCGCAGGCGCAGCATCTCCTCGGGCTAATCGAGTGCCGCTCGGGCGATGTCGCGAGCGGCATCGCCTGGCTCCAGCGCGCCTTCGACGCCGATCCCGGGAACCTGCAGTATCGGGTGATGCTCGCCCGGGCGCTGATCGACGGCGGGCGGCCGCGCCAGGCGCTCGACGTCGCCGAGCCCCCGGCCGGAGCCTCAGCGGCGGAAATGGCGCTGTGGCACGCGCGGGCCGAGGCCGCGGACGCGCTCGGAGATTGGGACGCCTCCGCACAGGCCTGGCGGCGGCTCGCGGTCGCGCGGCCTGAGCTACGCCGCGACCTGGCGCGCGCGCTGGCGCGGGCCGGCCGCTTCCAGGAAAGCGCTGACGAGCTCGCGCGTTGGGTCGAAGCGTCGCCCGCCGACATCGGCAACCGGATCATGTTCGCTCGCCTGCTCGCCGACCTCGGCCGCAATGGGGAATCGCAGGCGCAGCTCGACAAGGCGGCGCAGCTCGCCGGGTTGCCGGCCTTTGACGAATCCGCCAACGCGCTGATGACGATGGCCCGCGGTCCGCGGCCTGGGCGGCGTGCCGGCGAGCTCGACCCGGAGGTGCTGCGCGAGCTCGCCCAGCTGCTCGAGCGGACCAACCGGCTCGATTCGCTTCAGCATCTCCTCGATGCAGCCAGAGCCGAGGGCATCCTGCCCGAGCGGCTCGGCTACCCCGCGGCGGCCGCCGCTCTCCGCCAGGGCGATCCCGGGGAAGCGCGGCGCCTGCTCCTGGCGCAGCCGGCGGCGGCGGAGTCCGTGCGCTGGCACTGGCTGATGGCGCGGATCGAGGATGCGCTCGGCGAGCCGGCGGCGGCTTTCGCGCAAGCCGAAGCGATGAACCGCGCGGAGAGGGATCATGCGGCCTGGCGGGTGCGCGGAACCGCGCACCTGCAGTTCGTCCGGGAGCTTGCCGGGATCGTTACGCCGGAATGGGCCGCCGGCCTTAAGACCCCGCCGCAGGACGAGCGGCGCAATCCAGCCTTCCTCGCCGGCTTTCCGCGCTCGGGGACGACCCTGCTCGACACCTTCCTGATGGGCCATCCCGATGCCGCGGTGCTGGAGGAAATTCCGCTGCTCGCGCCGGCGCAGAAGCTGCTCGGCGAGATGGGCGACCTCCCGCGGCGCTCGCCGGCGGAGCTCGGCAAGGCCCGCGCAGCCTTTTTCGGCGAGCTCGACCGCCACGTCGATCCGGCCTTTGCGGGGTTGGTCGTCGACAAGATGCCGCTGCACATGATTGCCGCCCCCTTCCTGCACGCCCTTTTTCGCGAGGCCCCGTTCGTTTTCGTGCAGCGGCATCCCTGCGACGCGGTGCTGAGCTGCTTCATGCAGGGCTTCGCGCTCAACGATTCCATGGCCTGCTTCCTCGATATCGAGGATGCCGCCGCTTATTACGACGCCGCCATGACCCTGTGGGAGCGGAGCCGCGACGTGCTCGGGCTGAGGGCCCACACGCTGGCCTATGAGGAGCTCGTTGCCGACCCCGAAGCCGCGCTCCGGCCGCTCCTCGCCTTCCTCGGCCTCGAATGGCGCGAGGAGCTGCTCGACCACCGCGCGACCGCCAGGGTACGCGGCGGGATCGGCACGCCGAGCTACAGTCAGGTGACCGAGCCCCTGAGCGGTGCCGCCAGCGGCCGCTGGAAGCGCTACGAGACGCAGCTCGAGCCCGTCCTCCCACTGCTGCTGAAGTGGGCCGAGCGGCTCGGGTACCGCGGCTAAGTTGGGAAAATTTCCCATCCGGCAGCGATTTCCACCAGAAAATTCGCCAGGTCGCTGTATCCAATCACTGAAAACACTAGCCTTTTTGCAATTGGCACGCCCCGTGCATTGTATCCGGCATGGGTCCGACGGTCGGGCCCGCAAAATGATCAAAGGGGTTTACCGATGTTCTCGACTTTCGCTTCCGCCCGCCAGGCCGCCACCGTGTTCGCCGGTGCGTTCCTGACCGCGCTTCTGCTCGTTTCGGCCGCCACCTCGCTGCCGATTGCCTGAGCCTCCTCGACTTCAAAGAGAATCGAAATGAACGGACGTTTCCTGATCAACCGCTCCGACGCCAAGGTAATGGGCGTCGCCGCCGGGATCGCCGATTACACCGGGGTCGACCAGACCATCGTTCGGCTGGCGATCGTCGCGCTGACGCTGATCACCGGCCCGGTGATGATCTTTTTCTATGTCCTGACCGGCCTGCTCGCGCCGCAGCAGTGAGCGCGAGCAGCCCTTCCCCGCGGCTTTTGCCGAGCGCATCATAGGCGGCGTGGAGGATGCGTTCGACCTCGACCGTTTCCTGGAGGCCCAGGCCGGGATCTTCGAGCAGGCGTTCGAAGAGCTTCGCGCCGGCGCCAAGCAAAGCCACTGGATGTGGTTCGTCTTTCCCCAAATGGCCGGTCTCGGGCGAAGCCCGACCGCGCGATATTTCGCCATCGCCTCATCCGCCGAGGCGCGCGCCTACCTCGCTCATCCGCTCCTCGGCCCCCGGCTGAGGTCGGCGGTCGAAGCGGTCCTGCCCTGGGCGGGCCGCCGCAGCGTCGAGCAGATTTTCGGCGAAATTGACGCAATCAAGCTCAAATCCAGCCTGACATTGTTCGAGGCCGTTTCCGGCGACGCGCTGTTTACGCAGGCGATCGACGGCTTCTTCGCGGGGCAGAGGGATGGCCGCACGCTGGAGCTGATCGGCTGAGCGCGGCGGCTGGCGCGCTGCGTGCCGCTGCGATAGGGGACCAGCGCAAACAGGAGACTCGCCGATGCGCAAGCTTCTCTTCGGAATGGCCGCCGCCGCCTTGCTCGCCAGCGCAGCTGACGCGGCGCTCCCCGTCGGCGCCAAGGCGCCGCAAGTCGTCACCATGGGCGCGCTTGCCGGCAAGCCCTTCCGCTTCAACCTGCAGCGCGAACTCCGCAAGGGCCCAGTCGTGCTCTATTTCTTCCCAGAGGCGTTCACCAAGGGCTGCACGCTCGAAGCCCATGCCTTCAGCGAAGCCGCGGCCGACTTCCGCAAGGCGGGCGCCGAGGTGATCGGCATGTCGGCCGACGATTTGCCCAAGCTCACCCGCTTCTCGGTCGAGGAATGCCGCAACGCGTTCCCGGTGGCGACCGCCACGGCGGCGACGCGGAAGGCCTATGATGTCGCCTCGGCGACCAACCCGGGGCGGACAACCCGCACCTCCTACGTGATCGATCGCCGCGGGCGCATCGTCATGGTCCACGACGACCGCGATTTCAGCCAGCACGTCGCCAAGACGCTCGCCGCCGTTCGGGCGTTGAAGAGGTAGCACCGCTTTTCCCCGATGCGCCGAATCGACGGAACCGTTCCGGCAGTCGAGCGCTTTGGCACGGTTGTTTTCGACCACTCAGGGGAAAGTTAATGAGGATCACCACGACAGTCGCCGTCGCGATCGGTCTCGCCGCGCTCGGCGCGTGCAAGCAGAGCCCGACGGAAAACCGGGCCGACCAGATCGAGGCCAATGCCGAGAACGTCGCCGACACGATGGAAGCGAACGTCGCCAACGTGACCGACAATATGGAAGCGAACGTCCAGAACGCAGCCGACCAGGTCCGCGCCGCCGGCGAGAACAGGGCCGACGCGGTTCGCAACAGCGCCGACGCCGACGGCAACAGCGCCGACAACAGCCACTGACAACAGCTACTGGGGCTTCACGCGAGAGCACGCGTTGAGGAAGGGCGCCTGCCGTTCGAGCGGGCGCCCCATTCCTTTTGGTGCCGGCAATCACTCGCTCGCCTCGACGAACTTGTTGAAGCGGTTCCTGCCTTGCTCGTCGCGAAGGAAGGCGACGCCGCTGTCGTGGACGGTGGCGAATTCCTGCCCCGGCAGCAATCCCGAGCCTAACGAAAGTAAACGCCGGGACTCGTTTCATCGCGGTGCCGTAACGTTCCGGCGTTAGCGATTCATTTACCATTTACCTTAATGTTTCGCTTCCGCGGCTTCCATGTTCCTCCTTGCGGGGTGGGGACCGGCTGAAGGCCGCGGAGGGTAAATGAAGCATCCGCTCTTGGTGCGTGCGATGGTTGGAGGCGCCGGCCTGGCCGGCTGCGTGCTGCTGTTGTCGCAAATGGCCCGCGCGGCGGACTTTCCGTCAATGCAGCCGATCACCGTGACCGGCCGCGCCGTTCCCCCAAGCATATTCGGAACGCTCACCGTCGCAGTGAAGCCGGAGCGCTATCTGGAGGACTGGGAGCGCGCGCGCCGCGACGCGACCCGCAACCCGGAGCTTCGTGCGCTCGTCAGCCCGGCACGCGATCTGCTGCCCGAGCAGCAGATCTTTTATGTCCAGGCCGCCGTCCCGCGGCTGATCCACTGGCGCTCGGACGCGACCGAATGGGGCTTCCACGATTATTGGGCGAGCGCCGACGAGACGATCAAGCATCGCTATGGCGACGACGAGGACCGCGCGATCGTCAAGATGCAGGCGTTGCTCGCGCTCGGATTCTCGCCGCGCGACCTTTATTTGACGCTGGGCCACGACAAGGTCGGCGGGCAGATCGCCGTGCTGATCGTGCGCAGCGACCACGGCTATTACGTGCTCGACGACACCGGGGGGGCGCCCTACCCGACGACGCGCCGGCCGGAGTTCGAGCCGATGCTCACCTTCGGTTATGGCGGCTTCTGGATTCACGGGCGCCGCCCCGCGCAGCGCACCGCGCTCGGAGCGGCTGCCGCAGCCGCCGGATCGACCGCCGCGCGCAAGTAGCTCCTGGCGCAGGTCTGGACTCGCCGCCGCGCAGCGCTCTAGTCATTCCGCGTCCCTAACGAGCGGGAGGGCGACAGACATGGAAACGAGCGCGCGACTGACGATGGTCCTCGCGCTGGCGCTTGCCGGCTGCGGCGGTGCCCGGCCGGCGGACAACGAGGCCAATTCCGCGGCGGCGCCGACGCAAGCAGCTTCCGTTCCTGCGCCCGCAGCGCGTGCGCCCGCCGGGTGCGCCGATGCGCTCACGGCCAGCCTCGATAAGGAAAGCTTCGAGGGTGCCGGGATCAACGCCAGCGCGGGCGACAAGGCGGGCTGGGTCACGCAAGGTGCCGAGGCGTTCAAGTCCGCCGCTGCTGCCCTGTGCGCGGCGAAAAAGCTGGATCCGGCGACGCTCGCGGCCAAGCGCCGGCTCCTCGTCCAATATGGCGGCGGCGCTGATTCGGCCGCGGTCTATGAGCCGGAGGAGAATGCGGGCGAGACGATCATCCTCCAATATGCCTTTTGGCCCGGGTCGCCGGGACCTTCGAAGGAGGATGTCGGCGAGGCGATCCAGTGCTGGGACAATCCCGAGCTCGACATGTGCGCCGGGCGCGAGCCCTGAGCTGCCGGATCGGCTCGAGCGCGGGCCAAGCCGCATTTAGCCTTTCCTAAGATTCGCGGGCGCAAAGCTCTTCGCGGGAGAAGCGCGGAGAGGGAAATATGGGGGCGCCCGACAAGGGGATTGAGGCAGCCGAGCAGCCTGCGGCCGAGTCGCTGCTGAGCGCATTCAAGACGATCGGCGATCCGGAACGCCGCCGCCACGCGAGCCTGCTCAACTATTGGCTGTCGATTCGCGGCGACAAGGAGTTCCCGCCGCTCCACGACCTCGACCCGCTCGAGATCTCTGATGCCGGCCCCTCGAGCATCCTGCTAGAGCTGGCGAGCGGCGGGCATGATGCGCAGGTCCGCCACATGGGCGAAGCGCTCGGTGCCGAGGCCAAGGTCGAGCAGATCATTGATGCACCGAGCCCCTCGGTCCTCGCCAGCATCGCCAAGAAGCTGCCGCTGGTCGCGATCAGCCGCGACTTCCTGGCGTTCGAGGACGAGTTCGAGACCGCTTCGGGCTCGACCCGCTGCTGGGTGACGCTGCTGCCGCTCAGCGCCGGCGGCGCTTGGGTCGATTATGTTTACGCGATGGTGACCGTCGAGGGATCGGGCGAGGCTCCCGTCGAGCGGGCTGAAGCCGCCCTCGAGGAAACGCTGATCGAGGGAGTGGAAGCCGCGATCGAGGAAACGCCGATCGATGAAGCCGTCGAGGATTCGCCGGCCGGGGAAATCTCGGAAGAGGCCGTTGCCGACGTTCCGGAGGAGCCGATTGCGGCCGAGATCGAGCCGTTCGAGGAACCGGCCGCCGAGGCGCAGGCACCTGTCGACGAGCAGGAACCGTTCGAGGACGGGGACGATTCCTCGACCAAGCCCGGCTTCGCCAAGCTGTTCGACAGTATCGTCGGCCTGACTAATTTCTACGGCAGCCAGCCCGTCCGGGTGGACCCGGTCCTTGCCGACGAGGAGCCGACGGAGGAGCAATTCCTCGACGACGAGCCGCCGGCCGAAGCCGTTGCCGATGCGCCGAACCATGAGTCGCCCACGGAGCCCGAGGCGCTCGATGAAGCGGTCCCCGAGGCGCCGCTCGCCGAAGACCTGGCGGATGAACCCGTAACTGCGGCGGAAGAAGCGCCGCCGGAGAATTCCAACCCTGCCCCAGCATTGGAGGGAACCTTGCAGAGCAAACTCGCCGAAGTTCGGTCCAAGGCCGATGAAGCGCGCCAGGCCAAGCTGCGCGCCAATGCCGCCCTCTACGAGGGTCTGAGCGCCGCTTATGATTTCGCGCTCGATGCCGAGGATGCGCCCGAGGAATATCTCCGCCTGGTCGAGGCGCAGGGCCTCAAGATCCAGCTGCGCTCGCCGATGAAGCCGGTGGTCAAGCTGGCCTTCGACGGCCTCTGCGACGATTCGATGATCAAGCAGCTCGAGGCGGTGCTCGCCTGGGCGTTCGAGGAGGAGCTGCCGCGCGGTACGCTCGCCGAGCGAATCCAGGCCGCGGGCGGGATCGCTCCGATCCTCAGCGGAGAGGCGGCGGCGGCCGCCTGAGCGTCAGCGCTTCGCCGGAGGATCCTTCGGCGCCAGGCGAAGCCCTTCGACTACCGCGTCGACCGCGCATTTGCGCGATAGTTCGGCCAGGGCATGGATCTCGTCGTCGCCCGCCTGCCGCGCGAGCCAGTGGGTGCGGCTGGCGATCTTGCGCAGGTCGTTGATCGCCGCTTCCGGCAATTGCTGGTGGTCGGCGACGAGCTTGTCGAACACCGCTTCCGCCAAGGGCTTGGCGAACTCCAGCCCGACGAACTCATGCGCTTTCCACACCACGCGGCAATATTGCGTTTCCAGCCCCGCGATGCTGAGCCAGATCCAGCTCTCTTCGGCGACGGCCGAGGTGCACTCGATCCGGCAGCCGTGGGTCGAAATGTCGATGACGCGCGCCTTGACCCGGCTCTTCGCCCCGTCGCGCATGGTCGCCGTGAGGCGCAGCGCGGTCCGGTCCGCGCGCCTGCGGTCCGGCTCGATGTCGGTTTGCTGACCCATAAGCCCTCTCCCGCGCCGATTGTGCGGCTCCAGAAGTGAACAAATGGTTGGCGCTCCACCGATCAGCTGTCGAAGGCGCCGAGGATCGGGCACGGGCCGCCGCGCTTGTTGGCGCAGGCGGTCGCGAGGCCGGCGAGCGCATCGCGCGCCTCCTTCAGCTGCTCGATCTTCTCGTCGAGCGCCGCCACCCGCGCCCGGGCCATTTCGCGGGCGCGGGCGCGGTCGTCGGAAGCGTCGAGGTCGAGCAGCTCCTTGATTTCTTCGAGCGTGAAGCCTGCCGCCTGGGCAGAGCGGATGAAGCGCAGGCGCCTGATATCCTCGGCGCTGTAACGCCGCACCTCCCCGGCGGGCCGCGGCGGCTCGGGCAGGAGACCGCGGCGCTGGTAATAGCGCACCGTTTCGACGCCCACGCCCGCGGCTTTCGCGAGTCCGCCGATCGTGTCCGAAATTTTCGCTTGATTCCGTACCATGGTACGGAGGCTATTAGCGCGATCGTCCGCTGTTGGACAGAAGGAGAATCGAGATGGAAAAGACCGAAAAGACAATTTCCGCCTGCACCTGTACCGCCAATGGCGGCTGCCGCTGCAACCCCTGCACCTGCAAGAACTGCAGCTGCTGAACCGGCCGGCGCCGCTCGGGCCACCCGGGCGGCGCCGTCAGTATCTTGCGCACACCTCCGCGGCGGTGGCGGTCAGGCGGGTGAAGGAGGATTCGGTCGTCGCGGTGTGGATGACGACGTCTGAATCGCATTTCCTCAGCTGGAACCGCACCTTCCGCGCGCGAAAATCGAGCGACACCCGGCGGAAGGTCGCGAGCAGGTCGGTGCCGAGCATCAGCGCCGGCTCGTCGGCCAGGCCAAACAGCTTGAACGGCGGCACGTCGGCGAAGGCGATCGGCACGTCGCGGAGCGTGACCGGCCCCAGCTCGAGCTCGGCGATCGTTGCCATCTGTAGCTTGACCTTGACGCCGGTGACGCCGGTTGCCTCGACCGTCCAGAAGCGCGCGCGGCGCTTGCGCAGCAGCTTGTCACGCAGCGCGAGATTGCCGATCGAGACTTCCGACCCGGTGTCGACGATGGCGTCGAGCCTGAAGCCGCTGGCCCGGACCTGGGTGAGGATCAGCTGGCCGCGCTGGCGCCGGGCGGTGATGACGATGTCGCCGGGTCCGTAGCGCTCGCGCTTGCGCGCGTCCTCGACCTTGATCAGCCGTTTCTCGAAATCCATCAGCAGCCGCTGCTGGACCAGTGCGTCGATCCCGATCAGCCCCTCGCCGCCGAGGTCGACTTCACGCAGCGCCGGCACTTCGAGGTCGCGGACCGTGCTCGGGCCAAGGGTCAGCTCGGCGACCTTCACCCGGTCGACGACATCGCGCGACGTGGTGCCGTTGAGGATCGCCGGAGTGCCGAGGGGGAGCTGCAGGTCGCGGGCGATGCGCAGCCCGACCGCGGACGTGTCGGCGCCGCTGTCGACGACGAAGCGATAGGGGCCGCGGCCATTGACCTGAACCTCGACGTTGAGCCGCGTGCTGACCTCGCGCGCCTTCACGTCGTCGCCGCCGATGGCGAGATTGTTGTCGATCACCGCCGGCGGCAGCGGCGGCACGTCGGGCGGAGTCGCCGGAGCAGGTTTCGGCCGGCTGATCCGCGGAGGCGCGGCCGAAATGCCATGCACGGGCACCGCGACCGCGCAAGCGAGCAGGGCAGCCAATCGGACGGAGCGCACGGCCTTCTCCTCGAGGAGCGGGCGCAATCCTACGCTTCGCATGATGCCTCCGCCACGCCGTCTAGACGCACGGCGGGAGCGTTCGACGGGAGGATGCACCCCGCTTCCAACATCGTCCTTGATTACCCTGCCAAGGGGTCCATATTGACCATATGACTGGGCATTCTCAGGTCCATCGGCCGCAGCTCCATCCCGGCAGCAGCACGGCACGACTCTAGCGCCCCCGGCGCCCCGCTGGATGGCCGGCGGGACAGCGCCTGGGGCTTCTCCCGACTGAGCCGCGCATCGGTTCGAATGCGCGCAATTTCCTCAATCGATAGGCGGACAGGAGCGCCGGCGCCGCACAGGCGCAGTCGCCCGCCCGTCAGGAGCAGAGTCCAGATGAACACCCAGCGTTTTGCCGTCGAGTTCGAGCGGCGCACCGTCGGCATCGCCGTGCGCGTCCCCGGCGGGTTCATATTCTACGCGTCCGACGATGCGTTCGACGAAATGGACGGGCGGCTGTTTCCGCGCGCCCGGGCGATTGAACGCGAGCTGGACAGGGTCGGCAGGCGGAGACCGCCGCCGGGTCCCGTCCATCGGCCGCATCTCTCGACCGCCTGACCCGGGCGGCCCCTCTCATCCAAGGAGCAGAAAATCATGCGTACTGACACCAACCGAGGCGAAGAGGCGCGGGCCATGCGCCTCACCCGCGAGCGCGTCGCCGAGTTGCTGAGCCGCTATCCGCGAATGGCCAAGCACGAGGTCGAGGAAGTCATCGAGTTCCTGCGCTACGGCCGTCACCTCGAGATTGGCCTGTTGACCAGCAACGCGCGGATCCGCCCGCAGCTCGACGCCTTCATGGCCGAGCACAAGGCGCATTTCCGGGTGAAATGGGCGGAAGCCGCCGCGGTCATCGCCGCGATCGTCGCGATCCTGGCGATGCTGTGGTTCGCCTGGGAGGCGGTGGCGTGAGCCCCGCGGTAAGGGCGCCGCGGCCGCCGCTTCACCTGCTCGCCGCCGAATCCGACCTCATCGCCTCGCTGGCGCTGAGGACCGAGCACAGCCAGCCGGTCGTGGCGGCGATGCTGCTCGAGGAGATCGAGCGGGCCGAGCTCCACGAGCCGGGCGACATGCCCAACGGCCACGTGATGCTGAACTCGCGGGTGACGTTCGTCGACGAAAAGTCGCGGCAATCGCGCGCCGTCGAGCTGGTGCTGCCGGGCCAGGCGAACATCGCCGAGGGACGGATCTCGATCCTCACCCCGCTCGGCGCCGCGCTCTACGGGCTCGGCCAGGGCCAGGCGATCGAATGGCCCGACCTCAACGGCAACTACCGCCCGATCCGCATCGTCCGGGTCGAGCGGCCGGCGCCGGAAGAGGCTGCCGCCTAAAATGGGAAGACCGCCTGGATCGCGGCGATGGCGGCGATCCAGGTGATGATGTTAAGCGGCAGCCCCACCCGCACGAAGTCGAGGTAATTGTAGCCGCCCATCTGATAGACCAGCACGTTGGTCTGGTAACCGAAGGGCGTCGCGAAGGCGGCGCTGCCGGCGATCATCACCGCCACCAGGAACGGGCGCGGGCTGACCCCCAGAGCCTCCGCCAGCGAGACAGCGACCGGGGTGAACAACACCGCCACGGTGGCGTTGGACAGGAGCTCGGTCGCGAACAGCGTCGCCCCATAAACGATCACCAAAGCGACGAACGGATTGAGCCCGTCGAGCGCGGCGATCAGCGCGCCGGTCGCCGACTCGGCCACGCCCGACACGTCGAGCGCGATCCCCAGAACGACCATCCCCGCGATCAGCATCAGCACGTCGGGGCGAAGCCCGCTGTAGGCCTCGTCGGCGGTGATAACGCGCAGCAGGATCAGGAGCACCGCGCCGGCGAAGGCGCAGGCAGCGATCGGCGCGACGTTGAACGCGGCCAGCGCGACCACGGCGACGAAGATGGTGAGCGAGGCAATGGCCTTCAGCGGCTTCAGCCGGCGCTTCGCGGCGAAGGCGCTGGCCGAGCCGAGCTGGCCCCCGGCGAGGCCAGGCTCGCCCGCTTCGCCGAGCGCGCTGTCGAGAGGCTCG
>DASUXP010000054.1:0-2812 GCA_036377835.1 Sphingomicrobium sp.
CAGGACGTGCTTCGAGACGGCGGCGACACCGCGGTGCATCGCGCGCTCAACTGGATCGTGCTGCGCGACCGCTCCGCGATCGAGGCGCACGTCGAGGCGCCGGCCATGGCCTTTAACCTGACGGTGCTCTCGAACCTCCTCGGGACCCCGCTCGAGCCCGATTTCACCGGCGCGGATTTGCTGATCGAGGAGGTGAGCGAGCATCTCTACCGGATCGACCGGACGATGTTCCACGTCACCAGCTCGCCGAACGTTCGCCGCGCAGCCCGAATCCGGCTCGGGCGGGTAGGCGACATCCTTCCCAACGACGTTGAGTTCGGCACCGACGAGGCCGCTATCGTCGAGGATTGGTGCCGCCGTTCAGGCATCCCGTTCGGAGGCCGCGCCGACATCGGTCACGACGCCCACAACCGGGTGGTTCCGTTCGGCATGGCCTGACAGGCGATTTTCCCTCTGAAACGGCATTGCCAAGAGGCGCGCTTTGCGCTCTACCGAGAGACAGGAACAACAGGAGGGCCGTGATGGCACAAGGTCGTAAAGCAGGGGGCGGATTGGCTCGCCCGGTGACTCCGTCGTCGGATCTGGCGGCGATTACGGGAAGCGCGCCGCTTCCGCGCAGCCAAGTGGTCTCGAAAATCTGGGATCACATCCGCAAGAACAACCTGCAAAACCCGCAAAACAAACGGGAAATCATGGCGGACGACAAGCTGAAGAAGGTCTTCGGGGGCAAGGACCGGGTCAGCATGTTCGAGATGAACAAGCACCTGTCGAACCACCTGAAGTAAGCTTCGGCGGTTTCGAGAGGAGAGGGGGGTCCGCTTCGGCGGGCCCCCTTTTGCTTGTTGACGAGCCGCGACTCGGGCGCTCCGAAGCCCCTCAACATGCTCTGCATGGTCCCCTTCCATCGAAATCGAGGGGAGGACTAGCCGCGCCACAGCCCTTCGAGCTTTTCCTCGGTCACCGGATAGCCGAGGTGGGAGGGGATGGTGATGAACTTTTCTCCGTCGCGCTCTTCGACCCACGGGGTGATCGGCTCAATCGGAAATGCGAGGGCGTCCGCCCGAATCTCGGCATAGCTCGAATGCTGGGCGAGCCGCTCGAGGTTGCGGCGGGTGGGGAAGATCAGCCGGGCCTCGCCACGCCGCTCGCGCTCAAGCACGTCCGAGGCAGTGAGCCAGTGCGCGGCGGCGCATTCGCGCTCGATCACCCGCGGCTCCCAGTCTCCCGGCGGGCACAAGGCGAGGTAAAACATGGTGTCGAAGCGGCGCACCGCATGGAACCTCGGCACCCAGCGGGCGAACGGCACTAGCGCGAAGGGCTGGATCTCCAATCCCGACGCCTTCGTCAGGGCGCCGAATTCGCGGCCCTCGAGGATTTCCCGCTGGAGCTGTCGGGCCGTCTCCGCGCTCGGCGTGGGCGCGAGGCCGACGGGGATCGCCGTCTCTTCGATCGTTTCGCGGATCGCCGCGATGACGGCGCCAGTCGCATCGCCGATCTCGGTCGCCAGGTCCTCGTCGTCGCCGTCGATGCGCCCGCCGGGGAAAACCAGCGCACCGGCGGCGAACGCCATGCCTTCGCTGCGCTCGACCATCAGCAGTTCGGGCGGGCCGCCGCCGCGCTCGCGTACCGTGATCAGCGTCGCGGCGGGGATCGCGTCCTCGATCATGGCGCCGACCTAGGCGTGCTCCCGGCAAAGAAAAAGGGCCGCGGGCGACACCGCCCGCGACCCTGAATCACTCCGTAAAGCGGTCACATGCCGGCGACGTTCTGCTCCTGCGCGTCGTCGGGATTGGTCGTATTGTCGGCGGCCGCCGTATTCTCCTGGTTGAGCATGGCCTCCTGGTTACCGAGCGCGGAGGCTTCGGCAGCGTCGTTGGCACCCTCGGCGGCCAGATTATTGAGCTCCTCGACCCCGGCCTGGTTCATCTCGACATTGTTGACCTGGTCCTCGTTGCCGCGGTTGCAGGCGGCGGTGAGAAGCGCGGCTCCGGCGATCAACGCAAACGTCAGTCTCTTCATGTCTTGCAGTCCCCATGGATGAGCATCCGCCTGCGCCATATCAGGACTTTCGGCCCTCGCGCCAGAGGGTTTGGAGCCCGTCCGTTACGGCCGTGCGGCGGTCCGAATCCTTGAGATTCGGGGCGGAATTCCTTATCTAGTGCGTGCCGGTTCGCCGGCTATGTCGGTAGAATGTTGGGTGGAATAGGCATTTCGGACCCGGGGGGCAGTACCCCGGCGCCTCCACCACCAGCCGCCCGCTGAACCAGATTTCGGCGGCTGCTGATGGGGGCGAAATAGGATCGACGAGTGCAGTAAAGGCCTAATTGCCGATCGGACGGGGCCACCGTGACGGCTCATTCACACAAGTGCCAACGATAACGAGGCGCTCGCAATTGCTGCCTAACTGAAGCCCTCACGGGACGAAGTTAGGTAACGAAAGCGCGGTCGGACCCCACCGGGCAACAGAAGGGGATTCCAGCGGCACGGGGAGCGCCGGGCAACAGAAGCTCCCCACCTTCCCCTCTCTTCGTGCTCCTCCGGACCCGGCTCGCGGCCGATTTCCGGCGCTGCCTTTCGCGCCCTTGCAAATTGCTCTATTTCCACCTGGATTCCCGTGCAGTGGGGGAGAGCGGCGCGCGATGGCCGATATTTTCGTCTCGTACGGCCGCTCGACCGAGCCGCAGGCGCAGCAGGTCGCCGGTGCTCTGCGCGACGCGGGGTACAGCGTCTGGCGCGACGACGAGCTGCCTGCCCATCGCGCCTACAGTGAAGTCATCGAGGAGCGGTTGCGCTCGGCCAAGGCGGTGGTCGT
>DASUXP010000055.1:0-5697 GCA_036377835.1 Sphingomicrobium sp.
TCGTCGGCGAGGACCGCTTCGCCGAAGCCTATAAGGCGATGGCCCGGATCAGCCGCATCCAGGCGGTGATGACCTTGTCGTGGGACGTGCTCTCGACTCTGACTCCGGTCGATTACCTGAAATTCCGCGACGTGCTCGGCACCTCGTCGGGCTTCCAGTCGGAGCAGTTCCGCGAAATCGAGTTCCGCCTCGGGCTGAAGGAGCCGAATTTCGTCAACCACTACGCCGAAGGGAGCCGCGAGCGCTCGGCGCTCGAGCAGGCGCTTCGCGAGCCGAGCCTGCGTGAAGCCTCGCACGCCGCGCTGGAGCGGGCCGGCTTCGACCTCGGCGACCGCTCGGTCGATGCGATCGCCGCCGCATGGCTCCAGGTCTATCGCGATTCGGAGCGCTGGTTCGAGCTCTACGAGCTTGCCGAGAAACTGGTCGATATCGACGACGCGCTCGCCTCCTGGCGGCACAAGCATGTGCTCACCGTCGAGCGGATCATCGGCAACAAGCGCGGCACCGGGGGATCGGCCGGAGCCCCCTATCTGCGCTCGACGCTCGACAAGCGGGTGTTTCCTGAGCTGTGGGCGCTGAGGACCGATCTTTGAGCTTCAAGGCACTGTTCAGCCGAAGCCTGTCCGCCGACCCCGACCGGCTGCATTTCGCCGCGCACAGTCATCATCTGTGGCCCGACGCGAGCTTCGACGGGCAGATGCAGGCATGGAACGACGCGGCGCGGCTCGCCGACCGCAAGTGGGACAAGGTGATGGGCGAGGTCTGGCCCGAGGCGCAGGCCGAGGTCGCGGCCGAGATCGGCACCGACCGGCCCGACGCGATCGTCTTCGCCCCCAATACGCACGAGCTGCTGGTCCGCCTGTTCGCCGCGGCTTCGTCGAGCTGGCCGATCCGCGTGCTGACCAGCGACGGCGAGTTCCACAGCGCCCGGCGCCAGTTCGCGCGCTGGGAGGAAGCGGAAGCCGCAGTCGTGGAGCGCGTTCCGGTCGAGCCGTTCGACACTTTCTCCGATCGCTTCCTCGCCCGCGCCCGCAGCGGCGACCAGGACTTCATCTTCGTCAGCCAGGTCCTGTTCGGCAGCGGGCGAATCTTCGAACCCGTGGAAGAGCTGGCGGCCATGGGCAAGCCGGGCGGCCCGTGGGTGGCGGTCGACGGCTACCACGCCTTCATGGCGATCGACCGGCCGTTCGGGACGCCCGCCGGAGCCAGCGCATTCTTTCTCGGCGGCGGCTACAAATATGCGATGTCGGGCGAGGGCTGCGCGTTCATGCACGCGCCGCCCGGCTTCGGCGAGCGGCCGCGAATCACCGGCTGGTTCGCCGAGTTCGAGGATCTGACTCTGCCTCCGGGCAGTGTCGGCTATGCCCAGGATGCAAGCCGCTTCCTTGGCGCCACATTCGATCCCTCCGCGCTTTACCGGTTCACGGCCGTTCGGCGCATGCTGCGCGAGAACGGTCTCACCACGACCGCGATCTCGGCGCATGTCGCGGCGTTGCAGAAGCGATTGCTGGAGGCGATCGGATCGACGCCGCTGGCGGACGCCGAGCTGCTCAACCCGCTCGACGGCCGGCTGCATGCGCGCTTCCTCGCCTTCCGCAGCCCCGAGGCGCAGCGTTGGCATGCCGATCTCGAGGCCCGCAATTGCATCGCCGATGTGCGCGGCGACGTGCTTCGGATCGGCTTCGGCCTGTACCAGGACGATCGCGACGTCGAGCGGCTCGCTGCGCTTCTCTCCACCCTCTAAGTCTCTGAACGACAAAGAAATCTGGCGTTCAGGCCAGTAGGGCAGAATGGCGTCGAACGGCGTTGGGCCGTGGAACGGGCACTGCGACCGCCCGTTTGGATGCATTGAAAGGAGATTTTGCGATGACCAGGCTGTTTCTCGCCGCTGGAGTCGCCGCTTTGGCGATCAGCGTGCCGGCGAGCGCAAAGCCGCCAGGCGATCGCGGCGGCGGACATGGCGGCGGCCAGGCGGCCGCGGTCCAGGGCGGCGGCGGTGCCAAGGCCCACGGTGGCGGCGGTGCCCAGAGGGTGCAGCGCTTCAGCGGTGGCGGAGGCCAGCGCATGCAGGCGCAGCGCGTCGAGCGCCGCGCGAGCCCGCGGATGCAGGTCCAGCGCGTCGACCGTCACAGCCAACGCATGCAGGCGCAGCGGGTCGAGCGCCGGGGCGGCGAGCGCGCCGCGATGCGCGCCGAGCGCCGTCAGGCGGCGCCGATCCGGATGCGCGGCCCCGACCGGCATCAGGAACGCCAGGCGATCCGCGCCAACCGGGCGGAGCGTCCGCAGATTCGGGTCGCCGATCGCCAGCAGCTCCGCGGCGATCGTCTCAACCGGCAGCAGGCGCGCATGGCCGAGCGCCAGGCGCTGCGGCCGAACCGGGTCGAGCTCGCGCGCAACCGCGAGGCGCTGCGCGACCAGCTTCGCGCCAACCGTGTCGAGCGGCTCGACAATGGCATGTTCGTTCGCGATGCGCGGCTCGGCGCCCGGGCGCTTCGGGCCGAGGACTTCCGCGCCAACGCCCAGGGCTATGGCGTCGGCGGGTGCCCGCCGGGGCTGATGTCCAAGGGCTGCATGCCTCCGGGCCAGGCGGCGAAGCTGCTCGGCGCCCCGCTCTCCACCGCGGCCCAGGTCGCGACCTTGAGCGCGCTGCCGATTTCGGCCCGCTACCTCTACCCCGACACCGACGATTATTTCTATCGCTACGGTGATGGCTATCTCTATCGGGTCGACCGCGACAGCAGCCTGATCAACGCGCTGATGCCGCTCGCCTTCGGCGGATATTATCCGGGTTCGTACCTGCCCAGCTCCTACATGAGCAGCCCCTATTACGGCATGGGCAGCTATTTCCCCTCGGCCTACGGCTTCAACAGCTTCTATCCCGATTACGGGAACGACTGTTACCGTTACGGCTACGGCGTGGTGTACGAGGTCGACTGCTACACCGGCTATGTCGAGGACGCGATCCCGCTCTATGCCGGCGGCTATGGCGTGGGGCAGATGCTCCCCTCGGGCTACGGCTACTACAACCTGCCCTACCAGTATCGCGACCTCTATTACGACACGTCGGACTACGGCTATTGGTACACGCCGGGCGCGATCTACCAGTACGATCCGGGCTCGAGCCTGATCACGTCGGTCGCCGCGCTGCTCTCGCCGGGCTTCACCGTCGGCCAGCGGCTTCCGTACGGCTATGACGTGTACAACGTCCCGTACGCCTATCGCGCGACTTATTACGACACGCCGACGGCCTGGTACCGCTACAACAACGGCTACATCTACCAGGTCGACCCGACGACCCAGCTGGTGACGGCGATCGTCGCATCGATTCTGACCTAGGTGCGTTAAATTCGGTTCATCAATGGATCGTGGACGGCCCGGCAATCGTTGCCGGGCCGTTTCATGTTGAAGGCAGTCATTTTGAAGTCAGGGAGAAGGTCATGAAGACCCAGGCGCTCACGCTGAGCCTCGCGGCGATCCTGCTCGCCGCCGCCGGATGCAACGGCAACAAGGCGGGCGATAACCGCACCAACGCCCAGACTCCCGAGGCGCAGAAGGTCGCGGGCAACAAGACCATCGCCGCGGGACTCGCCACCGACAGCAGGTTCATGGCGGCGGCGAAAGCGGCGGGCCTCGACCAGACGCTCGCCGGCGCCGGGCCCTACACCGTCTTCGTCCCCGACGATGCGGCGTTCGCCAAGGCGCCCGGCGGGACCTTCGACGCCAAGCCCGAGAACCGCGGCCAGCTGACGAGCGTGCTTACCAACCTGATCCTGCCCGGCACCGTGACCGCCGACGACATCGGCAAGGCGATCGACCGCGGCAAGGGCAAGGCGACGCTCGCCACCATGGGCGGCGGGGCGCTCACCGCGACCAAGGACGACGGCAAGATCGTGCTGGCGGACGCCAAGGGCGGCAAGGCAACGATCACCAGCTCCGACCAGGACTATACCAATGGCGTCGTCCATCACATCGACGCCGTGCTGTTGCCGGCCAAGGCCGCGGCGGCGCCGCCCGAGAAAGCCGGCGGCTAGTCACGCAAGGCGCCGCAATAGCACTTCCGCGCGCGCGAAGGCTCGCTATAACGAGCGTCATTGAAGCGTGGGCTGATGGGGCGAAACGGCGATGAAGGCGACGATTGAACGGGCGACACTCCTCAAGAGCCTCGGCCACGTCCAGTCGGTCGTGGAGCGCCGCAATACCATCCCGATCCTCTCCAACGTCCTGATCGAGGCGCGCGAGGACGGATCGATCCGGCTGATGGCCACGGACCTCGACCTCCAGGTCGACGAGAGCGTGCCGGCCAACGTGTCGCAGCCCGGCGCAACGACCGTTTCGGCGCACACGTTGTTCGATATCGTCCGCAAGCTCCCAGAGGGCAGCCAGGTCGAGATCTCGGCCGCCGAAGGGAAGATGCAGGTCATCGCCGGCCGCTCGCGCTTCAATCTCTCGACCCTCCCGCGCGACGACTTCCCCGTGATCGCCGAGGGCGACCTGCCGACCCGCTTCGAGCTTCCCGCAGCGACCCTGCGCGAGATCATCGAGAAGACCCGCTTCGCCATCTCGACGGAGGAAACGCGCTACTACCTGATGGGCATCTTCCTCCACGTGGTCGACGACCAGCTGCGCGCCGCTGCGACCGACGGACACCGCCTTGCGCGGATCACGGTCGGCAAGCCCGACGGCGCCGACGGGATGCCCGACGTCATCGTCCCGCGCAAAGCGGTGGCCGAGCTCTACCGCCTCCTCGAGGAGCTCGAAGGGACGGTGGAGATTTCGCTTTCGCCGACGAAGGTCCGCTTCGGCCTCGGCAGCGCGGTCCTCACCAGCAAGCTCATCGACGGGACCTTCCCCGACTACAACCGGGTGATCCCGACCGCCAACGACAAGCTGCTGAAGGTCGATCCGAAGAGCTTTTCCGCCGGCGTCGACCGGGTCTCGACCATCGCCAGCGAGAAGACCCGCGCGGTGAAGATGAGCGTCGAGCGCGACAAGATCACTTTGTCCGTCACCTCGCCCGAGAACGGCCTCGCCACCGAGGAGCTTCCCGCCGACTATGGCGCCGACGGGCTCGAGATCGGCTTCAACGCCCGTTACCTGCTCGACATCCTCTCCGAGATCGACGGCGACACGGTCGAGGTCCACCTCGCCGACGCGGCCGCGCCGACCCTGCTGCGCGAGAACGACAAGTCGAACGCCCTCTACGTGCTGATGCCGATGCGGGTTTGACGCCGGCGTCAACCTGCTAATCCGGCCGAAATGGCCGCCGTTTCGCGCCTCGCGCTGACCGACTTCCGTTCCTACGCCTCGGCGACGGTCGAGGCCGGGCCCGGCTTCGTGCTGCTGTCCGGCGAGAATGGCGCGGGCAAGACCAATGTGATGGAAGCCGTGTCGCTGCTCAGCCCGGGCCGTGGCCTGCGGGGCGCTCCGCTCGGCGAGATGGGCCGCATCGGCGGCGACGGCGGCTTCGCCGTCGCGGCCCGGCTCGGCGACACCGACATCGGGACCGGCACGCTCGCCTCGGCCCCCGAGCGGCGGCAGGTGCGGATCAACGGCGCGCCCGCCTCCGTGAACGCGCTCGGCGAATGGCTCGCGGTGCTGTGGCTGACGCCGGCGATGGACCGCCTGTTCAGCGGCAGCGCGGGCGACCGCCGCCGCTTCCTCGACCGGCTGGTGCTCGCACTGGAGCCGGGTCATGCC
>DASUXP010000056.1:0-2208 GCA_036377835.1 Sphingomicrobium sp.
TGGCGCGCCCGGCAGGAGTCGAACCTGCGACCTCATGCTTAGAAGGCACGTGCTCTATCCAGCTGAGCTACGGGCGCGCGAGAAGCGCTGACTAACCGCAATTGACGCCAAGCGGAACCGCGCTAGCGTCGCGCCGATGAAAGCGGAGGGGGAGGGGCTGCGCCACGTCGAAGCGCGCACGCTGCACGCTGCCCGCTTCCGCTACTTCGATTTCGTCATGGTCGCGTTCGTCGTGGTGCTGCTGCTGTCGAACGTGATTGGCGCGGAGAAACGCTCCTTCCTCGACCTTCCCGGAATTGGCCCGTGGCCGTTCGGCGCCGGCATCCTCTTCTTCCCCATCTCCTATGTCATCGACGACGTGCTGACCGAGGTTTACGGCTTCGCCCGGGCGCGGCGCGCGATCTGGGCCGGCTTCGCCGCGCTGGTCTTCATGGCGGTGATGGAATGGACCGTCGTCCACCTGCCGGTGGCTGAAGGCTGGACCGGGCAGGACGCCTACCAGCGCGTGTTCGGCTCCGGCTGGCGCATCATCCTCGCCTCAATGATCGCCTTCTTCGTCGGCGATTTCCTCAATTCGGTGGTCCTCGCCAAGATGAAGATCTGGACCAGGGGCAAGCACCTCTGGACCCGGACCATCGGCAGCACGGTGATCGGCGAAGGCGCGGACAGCCTGATCTTCTACCCGCTCGCCTTCTACGGGATGGCCGACTGGCCGCTCAAGGCATTGGGCGCGGTGATGCTCAGCCAGTTCGTCCTCAAGGTCAGCTGGGAGGTGATCCTGACGCCGGTGACGTACGCCGTGGTCGGCTGGCTCAAGCGCCGCGAGGGCGTCGACGTCTATGACGTGGGCACCGACTTCACACCCTTCACGGCCGACGTATGAACGGCTGTTCATATGCGGTTCAAGGCGGCAGGCGAAGCATGAGCGGACAAAGGGGAACAAGGATGCGTCTTGCACGGCTGGTGATCGCCGGAGCAGTGTTCGGGTGGGCCGCGGCGGCGCAGGCGACCACGGTCGTCATCTATGTCGAGCCGATGACGCTCGACCGCTACATGAAGGTGTTCGACACGCCCGGCCGCGATCGCGTGCTGATGTGCATGGCCCCGCCCGCGACCGGCGGCTGCACGGACGTGACGAACCAGGTCCGCCGTTAGGCGACTGTTTCCAGCAATCCCTCGAACAGGCGCCGCCCGTCGGTGCCGCCGTGGGCCGGCTCGATCACCCGCTCGGGGTGCGGCATCAGCCCGAGCACATTGCCCGTGTCGTTGAGGATCCCCGCGATGCGCCGCGCCGAGCCGTTGCACTCGTCGAGATAGCGAAAGGCGACCCGGCCTTCCCCCTCCAGCCGGTCGAGGGTCGCTTCGTCGGCCTGGTAATTGCCGTCGTGGTGGGCGACCGGGAACACGACCTCCTCGGCGCTGTCATATTGCGAGGTGAACAGGCTCTGGCTGTTCTCGACCCTTAGCGGCACCGGCCGGCAGACGAAGCTCAGCCCGGCGTTGCGCATCAGCGCGCCGGGCAGGAGCCCGGCCTCGGTCAGCACCTGGAAACCGTTGCAGATGCCGATCACCGGAACTCCGCGGCCGGCGGCGTCCTTCAGCGCCTGCATGATCGGCGAGCGCGCGGCCATGGCTCCGGACCGCAAATAATCGCCGTAGGAAAAGCCGCCCGGCAAGGCGACGAAGTCGGTGCCCTCGGGCAGCTCGCTCTCGCGGTGCCACACCATCGCCGGCTTGCGCCCGGTCACCTGCTCCAGGGCGACGGCGATGTCGCGGTCGCAATTGGACCCGGGGAAGACGATGACCGCGGATTTCATGCGTTCTCCAGCCGCTCGATGCGGAAATTCTCGATCACAATGTTCGCCAGCAATTTCCGGCACATGTCCTCGATGTCGGAATCGCTGGTCCCGTCGGCAAGGTCGAGCTCGATCAGCTTTCCGGCGCGCACGTCGTGCACTCCGGCAAAGCCCAGTCCCTCGAGTGCGTGGTGGATGGCCTTGCCCTGCGGGTCGAGGACCCCGGGCTTCAGGGTGACGAAGACTCTGGCTTTCATGGGCCCGCCTCATTGCAGGTGAGTGTGGCGGCGCTATGGCGGCGGCCCGGCGGGGCGGCAAGCTTTACCGTCTGTTTACCTTATGCAGGGCATTTTCGGCGCTTCGTCCGGACGCATGCGAGTCCGGCGCTTGGAGGACCCGCATGGTCATCGGA
>DASUXP010000057.1:0-5961 GCA_036377835.1 Sphingomicrobium sp.
AACAGGCCGTAGAGGACGATCCCCGCCGCGAGCACCGGCTTGCGCCCGAAGCGGTCGGCGAGCGGCCCCCAGATGAGCTGGGTCGAGGCGAAGCCGACGAAATAAGCGACGACGACCAGCTGGCGGTGGTTCTCCTCGGCGACTCCCAGCGAGCGGCCGATGTCGGGCAGGGCCGGGACCATCGCGTCGATGGCGAAGGCGTTGAGCGCCATCAGGCCCGCGAGCAGCGCGGTCATCTCGCGCGTGCCGGGCCGCTTCGCGCCCTCCTGGAAAGCCGAGTCGAACATGGGAGCGCGCCTGCTGGCCGATTGCGGCAAGGCGTGCAACAGTGGGGCGAATTATGCGCGAGGGGCCAATGCTCGACCGTTCCGTCTGCCGCCGCACCTTCCTCGGCGGAGCTGCTGCCGCTGCCGCGGTCGCCTCCGCTTTGCCGCTCGAGCGGCTCGCAGCCCAGGCCGCTGCGGAGCTGCCGAAGATCCCGATTCCGCCCCCGATCGCCAGCGCCGAGCGGGTGCAGCGGCTGCGCCGGGCGCAGGCTCTGATGCGCTCCGCCGGCATCGGCTCGGTGCTGGTCGAATCCGGTCCCAGCCTCGATTACTACACCGGCATCCAGTGGTGGCGGAGCGAGCGGCTGACCGGCGTCGTCATCCCCGCCGAGGGCGACCCGATCATCGTCACGCCGTTTTTCGAGCGGCCGAGCATCGCCGAGATGCTCGAGGTGCCGGCCGAGATTCGCACCTGGGAGGAGGACGAGGAGCCGCTGAAGCTCGTCGCCGATTTCCTCAAGGAACGGAAGGTCGCTGGCCAACCCGTCGCCTTCGAGGAGACCAACCGCTTCTTCATCGAGGACCGGCTGAAGCGGCAGCTTGCCCGTGTCCCGATCGTCAGCGCCAACCCGGTCGTGCGGGCGCAGCGGATGATCAAGTCGGACACCGAGATCGCGCTGATGCAATCGGCGAACGAGATCATGGCGGCGTCGCTGCGCTATGCCGGCGAGCGGACCCGCGTCGGCATGACTCCGGCCGACATCGATGCTCTGATCGCCGCCGCGCAGAAGCAGCTCGGCGGCAGTTACGACGGCGGCCTGGTGCTGATCGGCGAAGCCTCGGCCTATCCCCACGGCAGCAGGAAGCCGCACGTGGTGCAGGCGAACGACGTGGTGCTGCTCGACTGCACCTGCTCGGTGCACGGCTACCAGGCGGACATTACCCGCACCTTCGTGGTCGGCACGCCCTCAGCCGAGGTGCGCCAGGTCTTCGCCCAGGTGCGCCGGGGCCAGGCGATCGCCATGGCCGCCGCGAGGGTCGGCGCGCCGGCGGGAAGCGTCGACGACGCGGTCCGCCGGCAATATGAAAGCTGGGGCTACGGCCCGCGCTACAAGCTGCCCGGCACATCGCACCGCACCGGCCATGGCATCGGCATGGAAGTGCACGAGCCGGTCTACCTGGTCCACGGCGAGGCGACCCCGCTTGCGCCCGGAATGTGCTTCTCCAACGAGCCGGGGATCTACATTCCCGGCAAGTTCGGAGTGCGCATCGAGGACTGCTTTCACATGACGGCGACCGGGCCTTTGTTCTTCACCGAGCCCCCCCACACGATCGACAGCCCGTTCGGCTGAACCGCTTGACCTTTGCGGGAGCCGCCGCGAAGCGGTGGCAAGGCAAGAGGGAACGAACATGGCGACGAAGAGCAAGCGCAGCGGTCTTAGCCTGCAATGGCAGATGCTGGTCGGCTTCCTGGTCGGCCTCGTCGCCGGGCTGATCGTCTACACGGCGCAGCGCGATGCGGCCTGGGTCGAGACATTCACCACCTACGTGACCCAGCCGATCGGCCAGATTTTCCTCAGGCTGCTGTTCATGCTCGTGATCCCGCTGCTCTTTTCGGCGCTGGTCGTCGGAATCTCGGAAATGGGCGAGGTCCGCTCGTTGAAGCGCGTGGGAATCCGCACGCTGATCTACACCGTGGTCGTCTCGGCGATCGCCGTGGTCGTCAGCCTCGTGGTCGTGAACCTGCTCCATCCGGGGGCGGGGGTCGACCGAGCGGCCGCGAGCGAGCTGCTCGCTGCGCAGGCCGATCGCGCCGGAGCCATTGTCCGCACCGGCGCCGAGCAACCGTCGGGAATCGACGCCTTCGTCAACATCATCCCCAACAATCTGGTCGAGGCGATGGGCAGCAACAGCACCATCCTCTCGGTGATGTTCTTCGCCTTGTTCTTCGGCATCGGGTTGCTGCTTACCGACACTCCGGCCGCACGCACGCTGCAGCGCGGGTTCGAAGGCCTGTTCGACGTGACGATGCGGTTGATCATGCTGGTCATCAAGCTCGCGCCGATCGCGGTCGCCTGCTTCATGTTCAATCTCGCCGCATTGTTCGGCTGGGACCTGCTGATCCGACTGTCAGCTTATGTCGGGGTCGTGGTGCTGGCGCTTGCGATCCAGATGTTCATCGTCTTTCCCATCCTGCTCGCCACGCTCGGCCGCAAGAACCCGATCGCCTTCTTCCGGGAGACCCAGGAAGCGAGCGTCATGGCCTTTTCGACGGCCTCCTCCAACGCGACCCTGCCGACGTCGTTGAAGGTCGCCGACATCAATTTGAAGCTGCCGCCGCGGGTCGCGCGGTTCGTCCTCACCATCGGCGCGACGGCCAACCAGAACGGCACGGCGATGTTCGAGGGGGTGACGGTGATCTTCCTCGCGCAGTTTTTCGGCGTCGATCTGACGCTGTGGCAGCAGGTGATGGTGATGCTGGTCTGCATCCTCGGCGGAATCGGAACGGCAGGCGTTCCCGCCGGGTCGCTTCCGGTGGTCGCGCTGATCCTCGCGATGGTCGGAATCCGTCCGGAAGCGATCGCCCTGGTTCTCGGCGTCGACCGCTTCCTCGACATGTGCCGGACCACGCTCAACGTCATCGGCGACCTCGTCGCGGCGCAGGTGATCTCGGCGGCGGAGCCCGAGCCCGAACTGGCGGCGCAAGCGGCCCGATGAGCGGCGATGAGCAAATAACGGTCGTCGAATTCGGCCGCAGCGTGCTGCACGACGAAGCGCGGGCGCTCGATGCGCTCGCCGACAGCCTCGAGGAAGCGTTCGAGCAAGCGGTCGCGCTGATTATCGACTGCGGCGGAAAGCTGATCGTCAGCGGACTCGGCAAGTCCGGGCATGTCGGGCGCAAGATCGCGGCGACCTTCGCCTCGACCGGCACCACCGCGACCTTCCTGCACCTTGCCGAAGCGATTCACGGCGACCTCGGAATGGCCGCGAAGGGAGACGTCGCCATCCTCATCTCGCAGAGCGGCGAGACCGCCGAGCTGGGGCCGGTGATCGACCATTTCGCGGCGGTGGGCATTCCCATCATCGCCATCACCGGCAATTCCGGCTCGATGCTGGCCGAGGCCGCGGCGGCGGCGCTGGTGCTGCCGCATTGGGCCGAGGTGGGACCGGAAGCGGTCGCTCCGACCACCTCGACGACGATGACGCTGGCGCTGGGCGATGCCCTGGCGATGACGGTGATGCGGCAGAAGGGCTTCACCCGGACTGATTTCGGGCGGCTTCACCCGGGCGGGTCGCTCGGCGCCCGGCTGAAGCCGGTCAAGCGGCTGATGCATTCGGGCGGCGAGCTGCCGCTGGTGAACCAGCAGACCAGCATGCACGACACCGTGCTCGAGATGAGCGCCAAGCGGCTCGGCGTGGTTGGGGTGACGGACGAGGCAGGAAATCTCGTCGGAGTCATCACGGATGGCGACCTTCGGCGGCACATCGAGAAGGGGCTCGACCATCCCGCCTCGGCGTTCATGACCCGCGAACCCAAGACGATCGGGCCGGAATCGCTGGTCGACGAGGCGCTGACCCTGTTCGACGAATACCGAATCACGACGCTGTTCGTGGTCGAGGGCAGGAAACCCCTCGGCGTGCTCCACATCCACGACTGCCCCGCGGCCCGATGAGATTCGGCCGATGAACTCGGTGATCCTGATCCCCGCGCGCTACGCGTCCACGCGTTATCCGGGAAAGCCTTTGGTCGAGCTCAAGGGGGCGCGGGGGGCGGCCAAGCCGCTGATCCAGCGCAGCGTCGAGGCGGCGCGGCGGGTGCGCGGCGTCTCCGGCGTGTTCGTGGTCACGGACGACGAGCGCATCGCCGATGCCTGCACCGCCTTCGGAGCCGGCGTGATCATGACCTCGCCCGAGTGCCGCAACGGCACCGAGCGCTGCGCCGAGGCGCTCGCCCAGCTGAACGACCCCGAGCTGGTGATCAACTTCCAGGGCGATGCCTTGCTCACTCCGCCGGGGTTCGTCGAAGCGCTGATCGCGCGGATGGAATCGGACCGCGATGCGCTGGTCGCCACCCCGGCCATGCGCCTCAGGAGCGACGAAGTGCGCGCGCTCCAGGCCGACGAAGCTGCCGGGCGCGTCGGCGGCACGACGGTCGTGACGGATTCGGCCGGCGACGCGCTTTATTTCTCCAAGCGGCTGATCCCGCACCTTCCGGCGGCCGCGCTCACCAGGGAGATGTCGCCGGTGCAGCTGCACGTCGGGGTCTATGCCTATCGCCCGGAGGCGCTGGAGCGCTATGTCGCGACGCCGGTCAGCGAGCTCGAGACGTTGGAGGGTCTCGAGCAGCTCCGTTTCCTCGCCGCGGGCATTCGCGTCGCGGTCGCCGAGGTCGAGACCCCGCCGTTCGCGCTGCGCGAGCTCAACAACCCGGAGGACGTGGCGCCGATCGAGCAGGCGCTCGCCGAGGCCGGGTTCGAATGAGCTTTCTGGACGCGCTACCCGAGCGCTACCGGGCGATCCTGTGCGACGTGTGGGGCGTGGTCCACGACGGCGTGCACCTCTATCCCGGAGCCGAGGAGCGGCTGCGGCAGTGGAAGGGCGACGGGCGCTTCGTCATCCTCATCACCAACGCGCCGCGGACCGCCGATGCCGTGGCCGAGCAGCTCGGCCGGATCGGTCTTCCGGCGGAATGCTGGGATGCGATCGCGACCAGCGGGGAGGCGGGCATCGAGGCGTTGAACGCGCTCGACCGGCCGGTCGGCTTCGTCGGCACGCGCGGCGACCGCGCGATCCTCGAGGGGCGGGGGGTGCGGATTACCGACGATAGCGAGTTCACCGACCTCGCCTGCACCGGGCTCACCGGGGCGCGGCCGCATGTCGAAGATTATTTCGACGATCTCGAGCGCTGGGCGGGCCACGGCGTGGTCATGCATTGCCTCAACCCCGACCGGCTGGTGATCCGCGGCGGCGTTCCCGAGCCCTGCGCCGGGGCGATCGCCGACGTGTACGAGCGGCTCGGCGGCAAGGTGATCTGGTACGGCAAGCCCCACGCGGCGATCTACGCGCACGCGCTGCACCTCGCCGGCGAGCCGCCGAGGGAGCAGGTGCTGGCGGTCGGCGACGGCTTGCTGACCGACGTGCTCGGCGCCGCGAGGATGGGCTTCGACACTGTGTTCGTCAGCGGCGGGATCCATGCCGGCGAGCCGTTTCCGCACGATTTCGCGGTCAGCCACGGCTTCGGCGACTGGGAGCCGGTGGCGGTTGTCGACGGCCTCGCCTAAATAGGGCCGATGCAACTTCTCGACCGCAAAGTCGGGCTCGACCAGTCCCTGTTCCTCATCGCCGGCCCGTGCGTGGTCGAGAGCGAGGAACTTCAGCTGCGCACCGCGGAGCGGCTGAAGGCGATTACCGACAGGCTCGGCGTCTTCTTCATCTTCAAGTCGAGCTTCGACAAGGCCAACAGAAGCAGCGACAAGAGCTATCGCGGGCCGGGCATGGATGAGGGCCTGCGGGTGCTGGAGAAGGTGCGCGATGCGCTCGGGGTCCCGGTGCTCACCGACGTGCACGACATCCCGCAGATCGCGCCGGTGGCCGAGGTGGTCGACGTGCTGCAGACCCCGGCGTTCCTCGCCCGGCAGACCGATTTCATCCATGCGGTCGCGGCTTCGGGGAAGCCGGTGAACATCAAGAAGGC
>DASUXP010000058.1:0-2722 GCA_036377835.1 Sphingomicrobium sp.
GCCATGATCGTCTCGCTCCGGCTGTCCGGGTCGACGTTGGATATTTCGGTCATAAGATCGTGCCTTACGGGAAGGGCGCGCCCGCCTCAATCATTGGCCAACTTTTGGCGGCAGCGGGAAGAGCGTGACGAAACGCTTGGCCAGGGCCATGTCCCCCTCGACCGTGACGGTTGCGAAGGGCGCGCCGCCGTGGATCACGCCGGCGACGGCGCTGGGGTCGCCGATGAAGATCGCGTCGCAATCGTTCGTCGGTGCGCGATCGACGCCAAGCCGCCCGCCGCGGACGGTCGTCACGTAGCTGACGTCGCCGAAGCGGAAGCCGATCCTCGCGTCGAGTCCGCCAGCACGCTCGGCCGAAATCAGTGTCTGCAGCGACATGATCACCGAGACGTGGCTCATGCGGAGACTGGGGTCGTGCAACGGGCTTCGCGCCGCCCAGCGTCCCAGCGACGCAATCACCGGGATGACCTCGAGGCCCCACTCGGTCGCCTCGTAGACCTGCACGGACGCGGGCGGCGGAAGCTTCGTCCGGCGCACCAGCCCGCGCGTCTCGAGCTCGCTCAACCGCTGGGTGAGGACATTGGCACTGATGCCCTGAAGGTCGTTCCTCAGACCGGAAAAGCGGCGCGGCCCGTAAGCGAGCTCGCGCAGAACCAGCATCGCCCAGCGCTCGCCGAGCAATTCGAGCGCGTGGGCAAGGCCGCAGGCGTCGTCGTAGCGCCTTTTCTCCTCGCTTTGTCGATGCTTAGTTATTTTTTCTAACGGCATGGTTGCAATTTATGACTCCGACGCTCAAAAAGCAAGCGAATCGAGTCGCCAGGGAGGAAACGACCATGCCACGGATGATCTTTGTGAACCTGCCGGTGGAGGACCTCGAACGGTCGAAGGCCTTCTACGAGGCCGTCGGCTTCCGAAACGAGCCCAAATTCAGCAACGAGGCGGCGGCGATGATGGTGCTCTCCGACACCATCGCGGTCATGCTGCTCACTCACCCCTTTTATGCAACGTTCACCCGCAAGCCGATTGCCGACGCCCGCGACAGCAGTCAGGTGCTGCTGTGCATTTCCTGCGACAGCCCGGCGGCGGTGGATGAGATCACCGACGCGGCTGCCGCGGCAGGCGGAACGGCGGACGTGGGGCCGAAGCAGGACATGGGCGGGATGATGTACGGCCGCAGCTTCGAGGATCCCGACGGCCATCATTGGGAGCCGATGTGGATGGACCCGGGCTTCGCCGAAAAGGGCGCCCATCCGGCTGAAGAAGCCGCCGCGTAACATCCGCCGAGGAGGGAAGAATGCCCATCGATCCCAATGCCGCCATCGAGATTACCGCTTTCGCCTGGGTCCCCGAATTCGCCCAGGGCGTCGTCCGCGACCTGCGCGTCCGCTGGGCGCTCGAGGAAGCCGGGCTCGACTATCGCGTGCGGCTGTTCGGGCAACAGCGGCCGGCCGAATATCTGACCGAGCAGCCGTTCGACCAGGTCCCCTGCTTCAGCGACGGCGAGGTGAAGATCTTTGAGACCGGAGCCATCGTTCAATATATCGGCGCTAAGAGCGAGGCGCTCCTGCCGGGCGATCCGGAAGGAAAGTATCGCGCGATCCAGTGGACCTACGCCGCGCTCAACAGCGTCGAGCCGGCGATCCTCAACCTGCTGTTGATCGACATTTTCTACGCCGGCGAGGAGTGGGCGAAGCTGCGCCGGCCGGGCGCGGAGGAATTCGCCAGGCTCAAGCTGAAGCGGGTCTCCGAGTGGCTCGGCGACAAGCAGTGGCTGGAAGGCGACCGCTTCACCATTGGCGACCTCTTGATGGTCACCGTGCTCCGCTTCCTGCGCCATACCGATCTCGTCGCCGCTTTCCCCAATCTCGACGCTTACGTGAAGCGCGGCGAGGCCCGCCCGGCATTCCGGCAGGCGCTGAACGACCAGCTCGCGGTCTATGCCGCCAACCAACCCCAACCCGAACCGGAAGGAGCAGCAGCATGACGTATTTCGAAGGATTCGTGGCGCCCGTCCCCGCGGAGAACAAGGCCGCCTACGAGGAGCACGCCGGCAAATTCGCGCCGATCGGCCGGGAGTTCGGAATCACGCGCCACCTTGAGTCGTGGGAAAGCGACGTTCCCGAGGGGAAGGTCACCGATTTCCGCAAGGCCGTGAATGCCAAACCCGATGAGAAGATCGTCTTCGCTTTCTTCGAATATCCGTCGAAGGCCGAGCGCGACGCGGCGAACGAGAAATTCATGAGCGATCCGCGCATGAAGGATTTCGGCACCGACATGCCGTTCGACGGCAAGCGCATGATCATGGGCGGCTTCGAAGCGATCGTCGAGGAAGGCCAGGGCGGCGGCTCCTACACCGACGGCTTCGTCGTCCCGGTGCCCGAGGGCAAGCGCGAGGCCTACCGCCAGCTCGCGGCGAAGATGGCCAAGGTGTTCCGCCAGAATGGCGCCTCACGCGTGATCGAGGCCTTCGGCGACGACGTGTCCAAAGGCGAGGTCACGGACTTCTATCGCGCCGTGAAAGCCGGGGACGGCGAAGGCGTCGTCTTCTCCTTCATCGAATGGCCCGACAAGGCGACGCGCGACGAAGCGTGGCAGAAGATCATGTCGGACGAGAGCCTCAAGCCCGAGGGCGACATGCCCTTCGACGGGAAGCGCATGTTCTGGGGCGGCTTCGACAAGATCGTCGATACCGCGGAGCAGCCGCCGATCCAGGCGCAGGCAC
>DASUXP010000059.1:0-13223 GCA_036377835.1 Sphingomicrobium sp.
ACATCGCCTCGAGCATCTGGGTCACGGGGTGATCCGGCCCGCAATAGCGGGGCGCCTTGGAAATGCTGTAGGCGGTGTCGCCCCAGATGTTGCGGCGGTCGATCGGCGCGCCCGCCTCGATCAGCGTGCGCGCCATGAGCACCATCTTGCGCCGGTCATGGCCGATATCCCATTCGCAATGATTGAGCACCATGCCGAGCGCATCATTGCCTTCCTTGTCCCATGGCGTGGCCGGGTTCCAGCCGGCGGCAATCAACTGCTTGACCCGGTCGATGTCGAGCTCGCGGATAGCGATCGCAACGTCGCGCTGGGTGTAGGCCGGCGCTGCCCGGCTGGCGGAAACCGGCTGCGACGGCGCGAACGCGATCGACACCGCCGCCGCCGCGACCGCCAAGCCGCCGCCGACGAACAGGAGGCGCGGCAGCCTTGCCGGCCGGGCATCTGCCGGCGCCGGCCCGGCGACGTCGTCACGCCCAACCAGCTTGAGCTTCGGCTTGAGCGCCGAGCGCGACAGCTCCTCGACCTCGACCGGGACCGCGAGCCGGTAGCCGATGCCCGACACCGTCTCGATGATGCTGCGCTTGCGCCGGTGATCGCCGAGCGCGACCCGGAGCTTGCGCGCCGCTGTCGGCAGCGATGCTTCCACAACGGTCACGTCGGGCCAGATCCGGTCGAGCAGCTCGTCCTTCGACACGACGTTGCCCGCCCGGAGCAACAGCTCGCGAAGCATCTCCAGCGGCTTGGCCTCGATCGGCACGCGGCGGCCGTGGACGACCAGCGCCCAATTCGCTTCGTCGAAGACGCACCCGGCGAACGACCACCGCCGCCGGCTGCGAAATTCCGGGCCATTGAGCCTCGAAGTGGCCACGTCCCCCGCCCTTAAGAAATCCTTCAGAACGACTTTATGACAATTAGTTAATGCTTTGCGCAAGCTTTGTCTGCCAGCCGACTCGGCGTGGACAGGGTTTCCCGCCGGTCCTGTTGCTGGCGCGTTGTTGTCCAATGCCAATGGGGGGACACCATGCGTGCCATGGGAACGACCGCGCGGCTGCTCGCCGCGACCGCGATCTGCTGCGCCTTTTCCGCGCGTGCGCTTGCCCAGGATTATGGGCTCGAGAGCACCGACGGAACACCGATCACCAACCCTGCCGGTACCACGATCGAAGGTGCGAAGACGGGCATCCTCTCGACCGGCGAAGAGCTCAACCTCGACAATGCCGGAACCATTCGCGGCGACGGCCTCAACGGCAGCGTCTTCAACTCCGACGGCGGGATCATCGTCAGCGGCGGGCCGGCCTACATCACGAACAGCGGCGACATTTCCGGCGCCCGCTTCGGCATCAGCACGATCTACCATCCCGTCGGCGACGGGTCCTTCGAAGGGCTGGCGATCGGCTCTGCCATCGACAACAGCGGCTCGATTGTCGGCGAGAGTGACGATGGCGTCCGCCTGATCGGCGGCGGCACCGTCACCAACAGCGGCTATATCGCCGGCCAGGTTGGCGCCGGCGCGGACGGCATTTCGATCTTCCCCTACACCGGGCAGGACACCAGCGGGCTGACCAGCATCGGCTCGGTTACCAACCTCGAGGGCGGAGTCATCGAGGGAAATCGCTTCGGCGTGATCATCTTTGGGCCGGGCAGCATCGATAATGCGGGCACCATCGACCACACGGCGTCAATTCAGGGCACCGCCAATTTCGATCCCTTGCGTTTCGCGCCCGGGCAAACCGGCACGATCAACAATAGCGGGACGATCCTGAACGGCGGGATCGTCCTCGCTTCGCTCGACACCGGGATCGTCGACAACAGCGGCCATACCCCGACGGTTGGGTTCGCGGCCGTGACCGATGCCAGCCTGACCAACAGCGGCACGATCGATTATTTCGCCTCGTTCAGCACTGTCGGCAATGCGACCGTCGATAATAGCGGCTCGATCGGCGAGGGACTGATCTTCAATCAGACCGGGACCGCGAATGTGACGAACAGCGGCACGATCACGGCGACCGATACGCCGGACGTGGTCGGAACGACGCGGGACGCGGTTTACAGCGAAGCCGCGCTCACCCTGACGAACACGGCAACCGGCTCCATCACCGGCTTCGCCAGCGGCATCCAGTCGTCCGGAGCCTCGCTGACGCTCAACAATGCCGGCACCATCCGCGGCAATGGCAACAGCAGCTTCTTCGGTAATTCGGACGGCGGCGTCGTCCTCCAGGGCGGCCCGGGGTTCATCACCAACAGCGGCTCCATTTCGGGCCTGCAGTTCGGGATCACCACAATTTACGTCTCGACCGATCCGTTCCTCGGGCTGGCGATCGGCTCGACCGTCGACAACAGCGGCTCGATCATTGGGGAGAACAATGACGGCATCCGCCTGATCGGCGGCGGAACGGTGATCAACAGCGGCTATATCGCCGGTCAGGTCGGCGCCGGCGCGGACGGCATCTCGATGTTCTCCTTCGAAGGCCAGGACCTCGACAGCTTCGACGTCATCGGCAGCGTCACCAACACCGCGACCGGAGTCATCGAAGGCAACCGCTTCGGAGTGATCCTCAGCAATGGCGGGATCGTCGACAATGCCGGCACGATCACCGGCAACGCCGGCAGCATCCTGCTCCAGGCGCAGGCGGTAGGCTCGGAGGCGGCCAGGACCGGCACCGTCACCAATAGCGGCACTCTGAACGGCGTCGTTCAGTTCAACAACCTCGCCAGCGCGACCGTCGACAACAGCGGCAGCATCGGTTCGGCAACGGGTCCCGCGATCCACACCACCGCCCCATCGGGGTCGCTGTCGGTCACCAACGAGGCGACCGGGTCGATTACCGGCGCCGGCAGCGGCATCTTCTCCGAAGGGTCGTCGCTGACGGTGGACAATGCCGGGACGATCCGCGGCAACGGCTCGGCGGGCGGGACGACCACTCCGGACGGCGGCATCGTCGTAACCGGCGGCCCTGCCACCATCACCAATAGCGGCACCATCTCCGGCCAGCGGTTCGGCATCACCACCGCTTTCTTCTTCGACCCCGAGACGAACGACTTCGACCTGGCCGGCCAGGCGATCGGCTCGACGGTCATCAACAGCGGCTCGATCATCGGCAATACCGACGATGGCGTCCGGCTGATCGGCGGGGGCACCGTCACCAACAGCGGTTATATCGCCGGCCTCGTCGGTTCGCTCGCCGACGGCATCTCCATGTTCGCCTATAACGAGCAGCCGACCGGCCCAACGATCGGCACGGTCAACAACCTCGCCGGCGGAATCATCGAGGGCCACCGCTTCGGAATCATCCTCAGCGGCGGCGGGGAGATCAACAACGCGGGCACCATCAACGGCGGGACCAACGGCGCGATCCTCATCCAGACCGGCTTCGTCGACGGCAAGACCGGCGCCATCACCAACAGCGGCACGATCAACGGCACAGTCCAGTTCAACTCACTCGAGAGCGCGACCGTCGATAACAGTGGGTCGATCATAGCGACCAGCGGGCAGGCGGTGCACGCTGCCTTCGGGACCGGGGACTTCACCGTGACGAACGCCGAAGAGGGTTCGATCGAGGGAGCCAAGAGCGGCATCTTCAACCAGGCTGCGACCTTTTCGCTGGTCAATCATGGCACCATCCGCGGCAATGGCACGTACGACGGCTTCGAGGACACGCCGGATGCCGGAGTCACGACTTCCGGACCGGCCACGATTCAGAATTACGGGTCGATCACCGGCCAGCGGTTCGGCATCACGACCATTTACAACTGGGACGAGGAGCATCAGCTGCTCCAGGGTCTCGCAATCGGGAGCACAATCGAAAATCACGGAACGATCATCGGCGAAACCGACATCGGCATTCGCCTGATCGGCGGCGGGACTGTCATAAATGACGGCTATATCGCCGGCCGGGTCGGTCCAAGTGCCGACGGCGTCTGGATGATGGCCTTCAACGATCAGCCGCTGGGCAGCTTCACCAGCATTGGCAGCGTCATCAATCTCGCCGGCGGAGTCATCGAAGGCGATCGCCGCGGCGTGACCCTCGCCAACGGCGGAACCGTCGACAACGCCGGCACGATCAGCGGCATTGTCTCGGGAATTCGCATCGTCGCCCTGGCGAACGATCCCGGGCGCACCGGTGCCGTGACCAACAGCGGCACCATCAACGGCGGTGTGGAGATGATGGGCCTCGCCGACGCCACCATCGACAACAGCGGCTCGATCGCCAAGACCAATGGCGCTGCGATCTACAGCAACAGCCCCCTCACGCTGACCAATTCGCCGACGGGATCGATCACCGGGTCGACCAGGGGCATCTTCGACGAAGGCCCTTCGCTGTCGCTCGACAACGCCGGGACGATCCGCGGCAACGGAAACAATGGCAGCATCAACAATCCGGATGGCGGCATCATATTCACCGGCGGACCGGCGGACATCACCAACAGCGGGACCATTTCGGGGCAGCAGTTCGGGATTTCGACGGCACTTTACCTCAACCCCGTCACCAATCAGCTCGAGCCGCGAGCGATCGGTTCCACGGTCGAGAACAGCGGGTCGATCATCGGCGACAACAATGACGGCGTCCGCCTGATCGGCGGGGGCTCGGTGACCAACAGCGGTTATATCGCGGGCCGCTCCGGCTCGCTTGCCGACGGAATCTCGATGTTCGCCCACAGTGGGCAAGACACCAGCGGCCTCACGGGCATCGGCTCGGTCACCAATCTCGCCGGCGGAGTGATCGAGGGCAACCGCTTCGGCGTCATTCTCAGCAGCGGCGGCAGTGTCGACAATGCCGGCACCATCTCGGGTACGACCAGCGGCGGCATCCTCATCCAGGGCGACTCCGGCACCGCGCCCAAGGCAGGCAGCATCAACAACAGCGGCACGATCAACAACGGCACATCGTTCTTCGGCCTGACGAGCTCGAGCCTCACCAACAGCGGGACGATCAACGGCGTCGCCAATTCGTTCAGCGTGACCGACGTCACGGTGGACAACAGCGGCACGATCACGGGAACGGTCGGGGTCACCAACGCGACGACCGGCACCGTCACCAACAGCGGCTCGGTCGAGGCGTTCACCTATTTCAACAATGTCGGCACGGCGAGCCTCGACAATAGCGGGACGCTGGGCGATTTCGTCCAGTTCTCCGGAGTCGGGAGCGGCAGCCTGACGAACAGCGGCTCGATTTCCGCGGGGCTCGGCGCACCGACCTACACCTTCGGTTCGGCCGTCTTTAGCGACAGCGCCGTGACTCTCACCAACACCGACACGGGTTCGATCGTCGGCGATACGGGGATCCTCTCGATCGGTCCGTCGCTCACATTGGACAATGCCGGATGGATCGCCGGCAGCGGCTCGTACGGCGTGTCCTTGAAGGACGGTTCGGTCACCAATCTCGCGGGCGGAACGATCAGCGGCGCTTCGGTCGGAATCTATTTCGTCAACGGCTTCGGCAGCGTCAACAACGCCGGCACGATCAATGTTACCAACGGCGATGCCGGGGTGGCGTTCAACTCGATGGGCGCCTTGGCGCCGTCGACCGTGGTCAACAGCGGCACGATCAACGGCTCGGTTCAATTCGGGGACAACCAGAGCGGCACCCTCAACAACAGCGGCTCCATCGTTGCGCGCGGATCCGGCGTCGCCGTGTGGAGCATTACGCCGACCACTCTGGTGAATTCCGGGACGATTTCGACGACCGGGACCACCGCGGTTTCGCTGCTGGGCACTAATACCTCTGACACCGTCACGCTGCTCACCGGCTCGTCGATCACCGGGGCAGTCGACGGCGGAACGGGCACCGACAGCCTGATCCTCTCCGGAACGATCGGCGGCGCCACTCCTCTGCAGACGGTCGGCAATTTCCTGAATTTCGAGAATTTGAACGTCCTTGGCGGCTACTGGACCGCGCCGGGCAGCAACACGTTCAGCTCGACCGTCGTCAGCGGCGGCACGCTCGCCGTCAACGGCACCCTCACCTCGCCCGTCGGCGTCAACGCCGGCGCGGTTCTCGGCGGCACCGGCACGATCACCGGCAACGTCACGATCAACAGCGGCGGCGCGCTCAATCCCGGCAACGGGGTCGGCACCATCAACGTCGCCGGCAACGTGACCTTCGGCTCGGGCTCGATCTTCCGGTTCGACGCCTTGCCCACCGGCCAGTCCGACAAGCTCGCCGCGACCGGCACCGTCACCATCGGCTCCGGCAGCACGCTGCAGGTGCTCGGCGGCGCCGGCACCTGGAACCCGAAAACGTCCTTCACCGTGCTCACCGCGAGCAATATCAGCGGCAAGTTCTCGAGCGTCACGAGCAACCTCGCCTTCCTCTCGCCTCAGCTTGCCACCAAATCCACTTCGATCGTCCTCACGCTGACTCGGAACGGCAAGCCGATCACCTCGGCGGCGACTGCGGAGACGTTCAGCACCGCAAGCGCGATCTCGGGCCTCGCCGAGACCAACCCGATCTACTCGGCGATCCTCTTCCAGTCGGAGAGCGGCGCCCAGGCCGGATTCTCGGCGCTGTCCGGCTCTGGCTACGATCGCCTCGACGCCATGCTCGCCGAGGATTTCGGCGAACTCCGGCTCGGCTTCGACGACCAGGTGAGCGCGCCGGCGCTCGGCTGGACCGGCGCCAATCCCTTCCGGGCGAGCGGGTTCCACTCCGGCTCCGCCTTCGCCCGCGGCCCCGTATCGGTGGTCAGCATCGGCGGCGCTTATGCCCGGCGCCTGACTGCGGCGAACATGAGCGCGGACGTCGAGACGCGCTTCCTCGCCAACGCCGTCGGCTATCGCTCGGGCCGCTTGCAGGCACTGGCCGGGCTCACCAGCGCGTGGCACGACGGCACCGTCACCCGCACGGTCAGCTTCCCCGGCTTCTTCGAGCAGACCCGCGGCCGCGAGTTGACCGAGACGCAGAAGCTCGAGGGCCAGGTCTCCTATGCACTCTCCCGCGACGATGTCGCCATCGCGCCTTACGCCGGGCTGTCCAGCCTCACTATCAAGACCCGGGCGTTCGCCGAGATGGGCGGCTATTCAGCGCTGTCATTCGACAAGGCGGTGCGGTCGCTCGGCGAAGCCTCGCTCGGGGTGCGGCTCGGCAGCCGCTTCAACCTCGGGGGCATGAGCGTCGCTCCGCACCTCGACCTCGCGTTGCACCGCCGCTGGGGCGACCTGCAAGCGCACCGTTCGGCCGAGTTCGTCAGCGGGTCGCAGACTTTCGACAGCATCGGCTCGGGCTTCGACAGCCGCCAGGTCTCGATCGATGCGGGGCTTGACCTGTCGGACGGCCCCCTCGCCATCGCCGCGACCTACCGCGGCCGCATCGGCGACGTCTGGAGCGAGCATGGCGCGATGCTGAGCGCGAAGCTGCGCTTCTGATTGCCTAGCGGCCGCCGACCCGGCGGAAGTGATAGCGCCCGCGGACCGGCGTCGCCTGGTAGGAATGGCCTGACGTGCAGGTGACCGTGAACACGCCGGGAGCCCCGTCGACCGCGGCGGTCGAGGCGACCTGCCCGCAGGCGTAGCCGATCCGCCCGATGGTGCGGGCAATCACCGACTTGGGCAGCGGCATCGCTGCCGGCGTCGCGACCGGCGGCGTTGACTCTACCACAGCTGCCTCGGTGGCTGGCGCTGCTGGCTCGGCCGCGCCGCTTTGCAGCGACTGGCTGATCTCGGCGAGGCGATCGGTCGAGGCCACCGGCGGCTGCGGCGCCGGCGTGCGCTGCGCCGTCCGCGCCCGCGTTTGGCTGGAGGGTGGAGCATTCGCGACGGGAGCGTCGAGCATACTGCTGGTTCCCGGCGATCCCGCGGCGCGCGCTTGCTGACTCGGGATCGAGTGCGGCAGCGCCACCGTCACCGCGGCTTTCGCCTGCTCGGGCTCGATGCCTTCGGACGCCTGCCATCCGGCCCAGGCGCCGAAGATGCCGACCGCGGCGACGAGGCCGCCGCCGATCGCCGCGGCTCGCTTCCAGTCCACCGAGCCGTCCTCGATCTCGGGCAAGGGCTCGTGCTCGTCGACCGCCGCGGCGGGCGCCGGCTCGGCTGCAGGCTCCGGCACCGGCCGATGCAGCGGGGCCGGCGCAGCGAGCGCGGTGAACATGTCGAGGCGCGGATCGCGCTTTGCCGGCTTCGGCTCCGGCTCCGGCTCCGGCTCCAGCTCCGGCGGGGCGGCGATGAACGGCGGCCGTGGAGACTCCGCCTTCGGTTCCGCAGGCCGCGCGACGGCACGGATCAGGAAGGGCTTCCAGTCCGGCTCCGGCATTGACGCGGGCTGAGGTTCAGGGTCCGCCGCGATGCCGATCGAAACGTCATAGGCGCGCCGCCGCGCCGGATCGCGCAGCGTCTCGTAGGCCACGCTGACCTCGGCGAGCCCGCCGAAAGCGCGCGGCTTGAACGGGCTCATCTCCCGGGCGAAAGCGCGGGCGATCTCCGCATCGCTCGCCGTCGATGCGATGCCCAGCACCTCATAATGGTTCGGCCGCGTGGTGACCGTGCTCATGGCTGAAGCTCCCCGCCCAGATTCCGTCCGCTCAAGCGGTGGAATTTCCTCCCCTTTTTCGCCCGAATCCAGTTCGGCCGGTCGCAGCGCGAGGGCTGCCGGTCTTTATCGCGATTCACCGCGCCGCCGTGTAACGGAGTTAACGAAAAGGCCCGTCCCGGGCGGGAGCGGCGTTCCTTGGGAGGCGCCGTTAGGATAGCCAGAAGGCGCTCTACCGGAGCTTCGCGATCCTCAGCTTGTCGAGCTTCGCCCGCTCGTTCACCGACTCCTCGCTCCTGGTCAGCGCCTTGGCGATGGCGCGCAGCGACATGCCCTTGCCGGCGAGCTGGTGCAGCTTCTGGATCTCGTCCTGCCGCCACGGCTGCCGATGCCGCTCAAACTTGGTTTCGGCCATGGGTGCTCCTTTTTCTAAGTACACGAAATTCACTTCGTGCCTTCGCGCCTTCGCGTGAAATCCAATTTTCGTCTCCGCGATGTCTGCGCCCTCTGCGCAAGAAAAGAAAAGAGCGGCGCTTTGGGACCGCCCTCTCTGGATTTCCGCTTTCGCGAGAATGACGAATGATGGGTTTACCCCAGCATTTCCTGCTCGAGCTTCTTGGCCATCTCCTCGATGTTCTCGGGCGGCCAGCCGGGGATGTCCATGCCGAGGCGCAGGCCCATGCTGGCGAGCACTTCCTTGATCTCGTTCAATGACTTGCGGCCGAAGTTGGGGGTGCGAAGCATCTCCGCCTCGGTCTTCTGCACGAGGTCGCCGATGTAGATCATGTTGTCGTTCTTCAGGCAATTGGCGCTTCGCACCGACGGTTCGAGCTCGTCGACCTTCTTCAGGAGGTAGCGGTTGAGCTGGTTCGTGTCGGTCGGCACGCCCCAACGCCCCAAAGCGGCCCTTGGCTCCGCGACACCTCGCATGCGGGCACGAGCCAGATCGCTGCTCCGCGAGTTCTTTCGGTCTCAGCGTCTCTGCGCCGAAGACGAAAAGGACCGCTCCGATGCGAGCGACGGCGGCGCCCGGCGACGATGTCTAGCCTGGCAGGTTTGTGTCCGGGGCGATCCCCCGCTGGCGCCAATAGCGGGTCAATCCGACGGCATCGCACAAGGCTTCGAACCGGGCATCGGCACGGACAGCTGCCAGTGGCGGCATGAACAGCCACTGCGTGCGGCACCAGCTCGGCGAGTTCGCGACGAAACTGCGAGGTACGATCGGTCGTTTCGAAACCAGCGGCCCCTTGCTCAGCAACAGGGCGTTGATCACATCGAACGCGGCGTCGACCTCGCCGAGCTGGCTGAGGACCATCGCAGCATAGGCCGCCTGGCCGGGGTTGAGTTGCGCGGCCGACAGGTTGGCTTCCCTGGCCTTGGCGATGCGCTCAGGGCTCGGTCGGGAGAATGCGTCGAACGTGGGAAGCCACTGCGCAGGGCGAGCGGGATGCGTGTTGGCTGGCGGGGCGACCGGGTCCTGGAGCATCGCCGCTGCCGCGCCCGTGCGACCGGTGAAGGCTAGGATCATGAAGCGCGCGTTCCACACCAGTGCGTGCCGTGGCCACAGCGGCAGCAACCGCTCCGTCAGGTCCAGCGCCTGCTGGTTCCTGCCACCTGTCCAGAGCCGAAGCGCCCGCCGCCATTGCGGAGTCGGCGAGCTCGGAGCAGCGGCGGCCGCCTGTTCATTGTACGACCAGGATTTCGATGTTCGCCCTGCGGCTTGGAGGAACGAGGCCAAGCTGCCAAGAACATGCAGGTTGGCCGGCGCCGATGCCCGCACCGCTTCGAGCCGGTCTTCCATCTGCGCCCAGTCGAGACTGCCGGCGCTCATGTCGAGGGTTGCGAGCCGCGCGTGCGGTTCTCCGGGGTCGCGGCGAAGTGCGACCCGCGCGGCCTGTTCGGCGAAGCGAAGCGTCGCGCCGGCATCGCTGCTTCCACCGTTGTTGGCGCGCGTCTCCTCAGCCAGCGAAAGAAGCCCCAGCGCCCTCGCATTGTCCGGATCCAGTCTGAGCGCCGACCGGAGAGGCGGCAACGCGTCACCGGCCTGGAGCGGAACTGCGTCGAAAAGCAGCACGTCGCCGCGGTCGGTCCACCGCTGCGCTTCAGCCTGCCGAGATTCTCCGCGCGCGCGCCACAAACCCGCCGCGGCGAAAGCCAGGACGGCTGCTCCGCCTGCTGCCGCGACGGCGCGGCGGGACATGCCGCCTTGGCGAAGCTCCGGCCCTTCGACGGCGTTCAGCGAGTCCAGGAGCGGGCCCGTGATGCGATATCCGGTGCGGGGGATGCGCTCGATCTGGAACAGGCCGGGTGCGACTTCCGGCGCGATTTTCCGCACCTGGGCGATGGCGCGATTAAGGCTGTCGTCGCCGACGAACACTTCGCCCCAGACCTTGCCGAACAGATCGTCGCGGATGACCACGTCTCCTGCCGCATCGAGCAGCAGCAGAAAGGTTTTCATCACGACCGGCTCGACCGCGGTTGCGCCGGCCGGCCCCTCGATCAACCGCCGAGCCGGGCTCACGCATAGCGGTCCGGCATTGAAATCGGGACGAGCCGTGAGATCTCTCATCTTCAGCATCATGCTGAATCCCAACCGCGATCACGAGATGATCAGGTAATCATCAAGCTTCCATCATCGCACATCCACGGGCGCCACTCCACAGTCATGCCGTCCTGATACGAGGGCAGCTTTATCAAGGAATCGCGCTGGTTGCGCGAAGCGGAGGACGCAATGAAAAGAGTTGGAAGCGCGATCGCTGTCGCAATGCTCGTCGTCGCCGGTCCGGCCTTTGCCGGCCAGCTCGACAATCTCGACACTCCTTACGCGAGCCGAGGCGCTTGCGAATCCGCGAATGCGGGATTCAGCAACGAGGTGCGCGATCCTCTGCTGCTGCAATTCCCGAACTTCTTCGACAATGAAGGAGACGTCGCGAGCTTCTTGACGCGCGCTTTCACGTGCGAACCCAACGAGTCGGACGGTCAGTGGTACATCCACGACCATCGCATCGATGTCCTGAACAGCGACTGGTACCAGCGCCGGCATTGATGCTCACCCCTCTGCGTCAATGAAAAGGACCGCTCCCCAGGGAGCGGTCCTTTGTCTTTTCCGGAAGAGGCCGTCGTGCCCGGCGGCTTAGCCGAGCATTTCCTGCTCGAGCTTCTTGGCCATTTCCTCGATGTTCTCGGGCGGCCAGCCGGGGATGTCCATGCCGAGGCGCAGGCCCATGCTGGCGAGCACTTCCTTGATCTCGTTCAAGGACTTGCGGCCGAAGTTCGGGGTGCGAAGCATTTCCGCCTCGGTCTTCTGCACGAGGTCGCCGATGTAGATGATGTTGTCGTTCTTCAGGCAGTTGGCGCTGCGCACCGACAGCTCCAGCTCGTCGACCTTCTTCAGCAGGTAGCGGTTGAGCTGGTTGGTATCGGTGGCGACCGCCTCGGCGGCCATCGGGGCGGCGGTGCCGATCATCGACGGCGCGGCCATGCGCACCTGCGATTCGTCGAAGTGGACGAACAGCTGCAGCTGGTCCTGGAGGATGCGCGCGGCATAAGCGAGCGCGTCCTCGGGAGCGACGGTGCCGTCGGTCTCGATGGTCAGCGTCAGCTTGTCGTAATCGAGTTCCTGCCCGACGCGGGTGTTCTCGACCTTGTAGGCGACCTGGCGCACCGGCGAATAAAGGGCGTCGACCGGGATCAGGCCGATCGGGGCGTCGGCCGGGCGGTTGGCCTGCGCCGGCTGATAGCCTTTGCCGATGTCGACGGTCAGCTCCATGTTGAGCGTCGCGCCTTCGTCGAGGTGGCAGATGAGGAGGTCGGGGTTGGTGACCTCGATGTCGCCGCTGACCTGGATCATGCCGGCGGTGACCTCGGCCGGGCCGGTCGCGGTCAGCTGCAGGCGCTTGGGGCCCTCGCCTTCCATCTTGAGCGCGATCTGCTTCACGTTCAGCACGATGTCGGTGACGTCCTCGCGGACACCCGCGAGGCTCGAGAACTCGTGCAGCACGCCATCGATCTTGATCGAGGTGACGGCTGCGCCCTGAAGCGAGCTCAGCAGCACCCGGCGCAACGAGTTGCCAAGGGTCATGCCGAAACCGCGCTCAAGCGGCTCGGCGACGAACACCGCGCGGCGGCGCGCATCGCCACCGGACTGCTTGCGCTCGAGGGCGTTGGGCTTCTTCAGTTCCTGCCAGTTCTTTGCGTTGACGGCCATGTTCATCCCTTGGCAGATAGAGGGCTAACCCTCTGTTTGATCTTACTTTTCTAACCTCGCTCAAAGTACCGCTTTGAGCGAAACGCTTAGACGCGGCGACGCTTGCTCGGGCGGACCCCGTTATGCGGGATCGGCGTGACGTCGCGGATCGAGGTGATCTGGAAACCGACCGCCTGAAGCGCACGAAGCGCGCTCTCGCGGCCCGAGCCCGGACCCTTAACTTCGACTTCGAGCGTGCGGACGCCGTGGTCGGCGGCCTTCTTGCCGGCGTCCTCGGCCGCGACCTGCGCGGCATAAGGCGTCGACTTGCGGCTTCCCTTGAAGCCCATCATCCCGGCGCTCGACCATGCAATCGCATTGCCCTGCGCATCGGTGATGGTGATCATCGTGTTGTTGAAGCTGGCGTTCACGTGGGCGACGCCGCTGGAGATGTTCTTGCGCTCGCGACGGCGAATGCGCTGGGGTTCACGGGCCATGGTTCGTCGGCTCCCTTACTTCTTCTTGCCGGCGATCGGCTTGGCCTTGCCCTTGCGGGTGCGGGCGTTGGTGTGGGT
>DASUXP010000060.1:0-4685 GCA_036377835.1 Sphingomicrobium sp.
GTCCTGCGCGGTAGCAATGCGGAACGCCTCCTCGCCCGACTGGCGCGTGCCGAGGATTTCGCCCGGGCCGCGCAGACGCAAGTCCTCCTCGGCGATGCGGAAACCGTCGTTGGTCTCGCGCATCAGCGCCAGACGCGCGCGGCCGACTTCGGTGAGGTTCTGGCCGCGGATCAGCAGGCAGGTGCTCTTGCCCGTTCCGCGCCCGACGCGCCCGCGAAGCTGGTGCAGCTGGGCAAGGCCGAAACGGTCGGCGCCCTCGACGATCATCAGGGTCGCATTGGGCACGTCGACCCCGACCTCGATCACCGTAGTCGCGACCAGCACCGCCAGCTCGCCGCTCGCGAAGCGCGCCATCACCGCGTCTTTCTCAGGTCCCTTCATCCGGCCGTGCACCAAGCCGACCTTCTCGTCGCCGAAGCGGACCTTCAGCACGCGCGCCCGCTCCTCCGCGGCGGCGGCATCGGTCTTCTCGCTCTCCTCGACCAGCGGGCACACCCAATAAGCCTGGCCGCCGCCTGCCAGGTGCCGCCCGAGTCCTTCCACCACCTCGGGCAGCCGCTCCTCGCTGATTACCCGCGTTTCGACCGGCGTCCTCCCCGGCGGCATCTCGTCGATCCGGCTGACGTCCATTTCGCCATATTGGGTCAGGGTGAGCGTCCGCGGGATCGGCGTTGCGGTCATCACTAGGAAGTGCGGCGGGTGCTCGGCCTTTTGCGTCAGCAGCATGCGCTGCGACACCCCGAAGCGATGCTGCTCGTCGACCACCGCGAGCCCGAGCTTCTTGTACGCGACCTTCTCTTGGAAGATGGCGTGGGTGCCGACGAGGATGTCGATCGAGCCGTCGGCGAGGCCCATGAGCACGCTTTCGCGCGGCCGACCCTTCTCGCGGCCCGTCAGAATCGCCACGCGCACGCCGATGCTGTCGAGCAGCGAAAGCAGCGTCGCATGGTGCTGCCGCGCGAGGATCTCGGTCGGGGCGAGCAGCGCCGCCTGCGCCCCCGACTCGATCGCCGAGAGCATCGCCATCACCGCCACCAAAGTTTTCCCCGAGCCGACATCGCCCTGGAGGAGCCGCAGCATCGGCACGTCCTGCGCCATGTCCCCGCGAATCTCGCGAATCACCCGGCGCTGGGCGTCGGTCAGTTCGTAGGGCAGGCTGAGCCTGCGCGGGAGCTCGCCGGTGCCGGGGAGCACCAGCGTCCGCCGCCGCCGCTGCGACTGGCGGAGCAGCAGCAGCGCGAGCTGGTTGGCGAAAATCTCGTCATAGGCGAGGCGGCGGCGGGCCTGGTCCGCCTTCGGGTCGGAGTGCGCCTCCGCAAGCGACCCTCGCCAGTCGCGCCAGCCCTCCTTAGCCGCCTGGCTGGGCTCGATCCACTCGGCCAGCTCGGGCGCGCGCTCCAGCGCTTCGCGCGCGAGCTCGCCCATGCGGCGGTTGGTGAGCCCTTCGGTCAGCGGATAGACTGGCTCGCGGACCGCCGGCGCCGGCCCCTTCCCCGGCTCCGCCACCTCCGGATGGATGATCTGCCACTCGTCGCCATATTGCTCGAGCTTGCCCGAGACGATGCGCGTCTCGCCCTTGGGCAGGCTGCGCTTCGCCCAGCCGGGATTGTTGAAATAGACGAGGCTGATGGTGTTCTCGTCGCCGTCGCGCGCGAAGATTCGCGTCGGCCCCCGCGCGCCACGCGGTTCACGGCTGTCGAACGGAGTGAGTTCGAGGATCACGTTGCGCCCGAGCAGGGCGGCGGTCGCGTGCGGCGCCCGCACCCGCTCGATCGCTCCCGTCGGCAAATGATAGAGCAGGTCGACGATGCGCGTCAGGTCGAGCCGCTTCAGCATCTTCGCGATTTGCGGCCCAACCCCCTTCAGCACCTCCACCTCGGCGAAAAGCGGGTTGAGGACGTCCGGGCGCATGTTCGGTTGTTAGCGTGCCTGTTCCGTCATTCCAGCGAAAGCTGGAATCCATGAACATGGCGCCGGGACCTTGGCATGTGCAGCATTTCATGGATGCTGAAACAAGTTCAGCATGACGGGTTGGAGGAGGAGCCGCTTACGATTACATGCCCGCCATGCCTTCCGACCCGGACCTGAAGCGCCTCCACTGGCGCGCGCACCATCGCGGCACGCGCGAGGCCGACGCCCTGATCGGCGGCTTTTTCGACGCGCATCATGAGTCGTGGAGCGCCGAGGAGTGCGCCTTGTTCGACGCCATGCTCGACGAGCAGGATGTCGACGTCATGGCCTGGGCCATCGGAACCGCCGAGCCGCCGGAGCGCTTCGAGGGACCCATGATGGAGGCGCTGAAAAAGCTCGATTACGTGCGAATCGCGCGATGATCCTTGTGAGAGGCGCAACCTTACCCCTTCTCCCCGACGGGGAGAAGGCTGGGATGAGGGGGATCGGCGATCGCGCAGAATCCCGGCTGTCGAGCCCCCTCACCCTACCCTCTCGCCGCTGGGGAGAGGGGAAATGATGGAACCCGTCCAGCGCGTTCTTCTCGCCAAAGAGCCCCTGACCCTCAGCCGCGTGCCGGCGGGCTTCCTGCCCTGGCTCGCTGCCGATCTCGCGCGGGCAGCACATGGATCGGGCAAGGGCAGCCGAGCCGTCGTCATCGCCGCCGACGAAGCCGCGATGCGCGCGCTTGCCGACACCGTCCCGCTGTTTGCGCCCGAGGTCGAGGTTCTGACCTTCCCCGCTTGGGACTGCCTGCCGTACGACCGCGCCTCCCCGGCGCTCCGCGTCATGGCCGAGCGCCTCGCCGCCCTCAATGGGCTCCAAGCCAAGACCGACAAGCCGCAGCTGCTCATCGCCACCGCCAGCGCCGTGACGCAGCGCGTGCTCACGCCCTTCCGCGTCCGCCAGCTCACCCGCCGCATCGCCGAAGGCGAGCGGATCGAGCGCGAGGCGCTGGTCCACCAGCTTAACGCGCTCGGCTACCAGCGCACCGACACAGTTGCCGAGCATGGCGAATATGCCGTTCGCGGATCGCTAATCGACGTCTTCCCGCCGGGCGAGGAGCTGGCGCTGAGGCTCGATTTCTTCGGCGACGAGATCGACAGCCTGCGCCGCTTCGATCCCGCCGACCAGCGCTCGACCGACAAGGCCAAGGCCTTCACCCTCATGCCCGCCTCGGAGGCGCTGCTCGACGAGGAAACGATCAAGCGGTTCCGCTCGCGCTACCGCGAGACGTTCGGTGCGACCGCGACCCAAGACCCGCTCTACCAGGCGCTGTCCGACGGCCGCCGAATGGCGGGGATGGAGCATTGGCTGCCGCTGCTCGAAGAGCGCCTTTCAACGCTGTTCGATCATCTCGGCGACAACGACCTGATCCTCCGCGACGGCGGGGCCGACAAAGCGCTCGACGCGCGGGGCGAGGCTATCGAGGATTACTACCAGAACCGTAAGCGCGCCATGGACTCGGAACCGGGAAGCTACCGCCCGCTCGACCCGTCGGCGCTCTACCTGGAGAAGGACGAGTGGACCGCGTTCGTTGGCGAGCGCCCGATCCATCTCGCCTCCGCCTTTCCCGAGCCGGAGTCCGATCGCACCATCGACTTCGGCGTCGAACCGGCCCGCGACTTCACCCCCGAGCGCACCCAGCAGGCCAATGTTTATGAGGCGGTCGCGAAGCATGTCGCCGAGCTGCGCCGCAGCGGCCGCAAGGTCGTCCTCGCCAGCTACACGAAAGGTGCTCGGGAACGCCTGGCGGGATTGCTGGAAGAGCATGGCCTCAAGGCGCAGAAAACAGTCGATAGCTGGCAGGAAGCGCTCGGCGCCTCATCTCCCCTCCCGCTCGCGGGAGGGCCCGGGGGTGGGCATGTCGCAGGCGCCGGGAAGGAAAACAGGCCCACCCCTCAATCCCCTCCCGCAAGCGGGAGGGGAAGTGCGGCACTCATGGTGCTGCCGCTCGACCACGGCTTCACCACGCCCGACGTCGCCGTACTCACCGAGCAGGACATGCTCGGCGACCGCCTCGTTCGCCGGCGCAAGAAGCGCCGCGCGGCCGACGCCTTCCTCCAGGAGCTGGCGACCCTCTCGCCGGGCGACCTCGTCGTCCACGCCGACCATGGCATCGGCCGCTACGAAGGGCTGACGCAGATCAAGGTGAGCGGGGCGCCGCACGACTGCGTCGCGCTCGAATATGCGCGCGGCGACAAGCTCTACGTGCCGGTCGAAAATATCGAATTGCTCTCCCGCTACGGCAGCGAGAGCGAGGGCGGAGCGACGCTCGACAGCCTCGGCGGCGAAGCGTGGCAGCGGCGCAAGGCGCGGATGAAGGAGCGCATCCGCGAGATCGCCGGCGAATTGATCAGGACCGCCGCCATGCGCGCGACCCGGCCGGCGCCCGTCGCCGAGCCCGACAGCGCCTTCCCGCAGTTCGTCGACCGCTTCCCCTACGAGGAGACCGACGACCAGGAGCGCGCCATCGCCGACGTTCTCCAGGACCTCGAAGCCGGCAAGCCGATGGACCGCCTGGTGTGCGGCGACGTCGGCTTCGGCAAGACCGAGGTCGCGCTGCGTGCCGCCTTCGTCATGGCGATGTCGGGCAAGCAGGTGGCGCTTATCTGTCCGACGACCTTGCTCGCCCGCCAGCACTACAAGAATTTCGTCGAGCGGTTGCAAGGATTCCCCATCGACGTCGGGCGTCTATCGCGGCTCGTGCCCGCCGCAGAGGCAAAGCAAACGAA
>DASUXP010000061.1:0-2000 GCA_036377835.1 Sphingomicrobium sp.
GTCCTGCGCGGTAGCAATGCGGAACGCCTCCTCGCCCGACTGGCGCGTGCCGAGGATTTCGCCCGGGCCGCGCAGACGCAAGTCCTCCTCGGCGATGCGGAAACCGTCGTTGGTCTCGCGCATCAGCGCCAGACGCGCGCGACCGACCTCGGTGAGATTCTGGCCGCGGATCAGCAGGCAGGTGCTCTTGCCCGTACCGCGGCCCACCCGCCCCCGCAGCTGGTGCAGCTGGGCAAGGCCGAAACGGTCGGCGCCCTCGACGATCATCAGGGTCGCATTGGGCACGTCGACCCCGACCTCGATCACCGTGGTCGCGACCAGCAACGCCAGCTCGCCGCCAGCGAAGCGCGCCATCACCGCGTCCTTCTCCACGCCCTTCATCCGGCCGTGGACCAGCCCGACCTTGTCGTCGCCGAAGCGCAGCTTCAGCACCCGCGCCCGCTCCTCGGCCGCGGCCGCGTCGGTCTTTTCGCTCTCCTCGACCAGCGGGCACACCCAATAGGCCTGGCCACCGCCGGTAAGATGCCGGCCGAGGCCTTCCACCACCTCGGGCAGCCGCTCCTCGGTGATCACCCGCGTTTCGACCGGCGTCCTCCCCGGCGGCATCTCGTCGATCCGGCTGACGTCCATCTCGCCATATTGCGTGAGCGTCAGCGTCCGCGGGATCGGCGTTGCGGTCATCACCAGGAAATGCGGCGGATGCTCGGCCTTTTGCGTCAGCAGCATGCGCTGCGACACGCCGAAGCGGTGCTGTTCGTCCACCACCGCCAGGCCGAGCTTCCTGTAGGCGACATTCTCCTGGAAGATCGCGTGGGTGCCCACGAGAATGTCGATCGAGCCGTCGGCGAGGCCCATCAGCACGCTTTCGCGCGGCCGGCCCTTTTCCCGCCCAGTCAGGATCGCCACCCGCACGCCGATGCTGTCGAGCAGCGACAGCAGGGTCGCATGATGCTGTCGGGCGAGGATCTCGGTCGGGGCGAGCAGCGCCGCCTGCGCCCCCGACTCGATCGCCGAGAGCATCGCCATCGCCGCCACCAGCGTTTTCCCCGAGCCGACATCGCCCTGGAGCAGGCGAAGCATCGGCACGTCCTGCGCCATGTCCCCGCGAATCTCGCGAATCACCCGGCGCTGGGCATCGGTCAGTTCGTAGGGCAGGCTGAGCCTGCGCGGGAGCTCGCCGGTGCCGGGGAGCGCCATCGTCCGTCGCCGCCGCTGCGACTGGCGGAGCAGCAGCAGCGCGAGCTGGTTGGCGAAAATCTCGTCATAGGCGAGGCGGCGGCGGGCCTGGTCCGCGTTCGGGTCGGAGTGCGCCTCCGCGAGCGACCCTCGCCAGTCGCGCCAGCCCTCCTTAGCCGCCTGGCTGGGCTCGATCCACTCGGCCAGCTCGGGCGCGCGCTCCAGCGCTTCGCGCGCGAGCTCGCCCATCCGCCGGTTGGTGAGCCCTTCGGTCAGCGGATAGACCGGCTCGCGGACCGCCGGCGCCGGCCCCTTCCCCGGCTCCGCCACCTCGGGATGGATGATCTGCCACTCATCGCCATATTGCTCGAGCTTGCCGGAAACGATGCGCTTCTCGCCCTTGGGCAGGTTGCGCTTCGCCCAGCCGGGATTGTTGAAATAGACGAGGCTGATCGTGTTCTCGTCGGCGTCCCGCGCGAAGATACGCGTCGGCCCGCGCCCGCCACGCGGTTCACGGCTGTCGAACGGAGTGAGTTCGAGGATCACGTTGCGCCCGAGCAGGGCGGCGGTCGCGTGCGGCGCCCGCACCCGCTCGATCGCTCCCGTCGGCAAATGATAGAGCAGGTCGACGATGCGCGTGAGGTCGAGCCGCTTCAGCATCTTCGCGATTTGCGGCCCAACCCCCTTCAGCACCCCCACCTCGGCGAAAAGCGGGTTGAGGACGTCCGGGCGCATGTTCGGTTGTTAGCGTGCCTGTTCCGTCATTCCAGCGAAAGCTGGAATCCATGAACACGGCGCCGGGACCTTGGCATGGGCGGTGTTCA
>DASUXP010000062.1:0-3797 GCA_036377835.1 Sphingomicrobium sp.
CCAGCGAACATCCGCCACGCGAGTCGGCGCCGCTAAAGCCCTCGTTTATCTGAGGTTCATCGACAAACGGCGTTCGTCGATGTGTCATTCGACTAACACACCTCGTGTGTCGGCTGTTGGACAGCGGGCGGATGGCTTTCCGGCGCGCTACAGATGTAGCTTTATCTCACCGAAAAAGGGAGATGAACGATGCGTACGACCATGATCCTCAGCCTGGTTATCGCCGCTGTCGCCACGCCTTCGCTGGCCTCCGCGCAGCAAACGACGCAGCTCGCCGCCGTCGTCGACAACAACAACAACACCGTCCAGACGGTGGCGGACGCCAAGCCGGCCCCCGCCGTCGCCGCCGAGAAGAAGATCTGCAAGCGCCTGCAGTCGAGCTATTCGCGCTCGACCCCCAAGGTTTGCCTGACCAAGGACGAATGGGCGAAGGTCGAGGCCGACGCGCAATAAGCCCGCGCCGATGACCCGCGCCCGCGGCACCGGCGGTAACCCCCCGCCGGTGCCACCCGGGCGCAACCTTTTGCCGGTCGAGGGATTGGCGCTCCGTCATCTGAAAGGGGCGCTCATGGCCAGCCACAAAATCGCGATCCTCGTCGGCAGCCTCCGCAAGGCCAGCATCAACCGCAAGATCGCCCGCTCGATCTGCGCCATCCGCAACGACAATCTCGAATGCTCCATGGTCGAGATCGGCGACCTGCCGCTGTACAACCAGGAATATGACGAGCCGGACAATACGCCCGAGCAATATGTCCGCTTTCGCGACCAGGTCCGCGGCGCGGACGGGGTGCTGTTCTGCTCGCCGGAATATAATCGCAGCGTGCCCGGAGTGCTAAAAAACGCGATCGACATCGGCTCGAGGCCCTATGGCGAAAGCGTGTTCGACAAGAAGCCGGCGGCGATCATCACCGCGTCACCGGGCGCGATCGGCGGCTTCGGGGCCAATCATCACCTCCGCCAGTCGTGCGTGTTCCTGAACATGCCGATGATGCTTCAGCCGGAGGCTTATCTCGGCCACGTCACCGAGGACAGCTTCGACGCCGACGGTTGCCTGAAGGACGGTCCGCTCAAGGACGTCGTGGTCAAGGTCGCAAATGCCTTCCACGACTGGGTCGACATGATCCAGCGCTCGCGGGCATTGCTGGCCGAAGATTCGGCGCACGCGGCGCAGCAGCAGAAAGAGCCGGCCTGATTCAGGTGACCTTCGCCCGCTCGTGGAAGCGGGGCTGGTCCCATTCGCGCCTCGCGAGCACGTCGGCGAGCGCGTCGGCGGCTCGCCACGCATCCTCGAAGCGGTTGTAGAGCGGTGCGAAGCCGAAGCGCATCAGGTCCGGCGCGCGAAAGTCGCCGATCACTCCGCGCGCGATCAGCGCCTGCATCACGGCGTAGCCGTGCGGGTGCGCGAAGACGACGTGGCTGCCGCGCTGCTCCGGGTCGCCCGGGCTGGCGAGCCGGACCTCGCTCCCGCACCGCTGCTCCACCTCCTCGACGAACCGCTGCGACAAGGCGCGCGACTTTGCGGCGAGGTCGCGCATGGCGATTCCGTCGAACGTGGCGAGCCCCGCCTCGAGCGCGGCCAATGCGAGGATCGACGGCGTGCCGGTGAGGAAGCGGGCGATCCCGCTTGCCGGGCGGTAGTCGTCGACGAAGGCGAACGGCTCGGAATGGCCCATCCAGCCCTGGAGCGGTGAGCGGAGCTCGTCCTGGAGCCGCTCGGCGACATAGAGGAAGGCGGGCGCGCCCGGCCCACCGTTCAGATATTTGTAGCCGCAGCCGACGGCGAGGCCGCAGCCGGTGCCGGCAAGGTCCAGCTCGACCGCACCCGCGCTGTGTGACAGGTCCCACACGACCAGCGCACCGGCAGCGCGCGCTGCATCGTTGACGGCGCGCATGTCGTAAAATGCGCCGCTGCGGTAATCGACGTGCGTCAGGGTCACCGCCGCGGTGTCCTCGTCGATTGCGCTGGGCACGTCGGCGGCGGGAACCGTCCGAAGCTGCAGCCCGAGCATCTCCGCCAGCCCTTGCGCGACGTAGAGGTCGGTCGGGAAGTTGTGCTCCTGGCTGAGGACCGTGCGGCGGCCGGCGCGCGCGCGCACCGCTGCGGCGAGCAGCTTGAACAGGCATACGCTGGTCGAATCGGCGATCAGCAGCTCGTTCGGTTTCGCTCCCACAATCGGCGCCAGCTTGCTCGCGATCCGCGCCGGCCAGTCGATCCAGCCATGCTTGTTCCAGCTGGCGATGAGGTCCTCGCCCCATTGCTGCTCGGTCGTCGATCGCAGCACCTGCGCCGTCGCGAAAGGCAGTGCGCCGAGAGAATTGCCGTCGAGGTAGATGACTCCTTGCGGCAGCGAGAACCGTTCGCGGGCAAAAGCGAGCGGATCGGCGGCGTCGAGCTGCTGGGCTTCTTCCAAGGTCACGTGAAAGGCCATGCGAGCGGTGCGGCGGCGACGCAATTATTGATTCACACGAAGACACGAAGACACGAAGGTAGACAGCATCAGCCGAGACAGATCGCGGCCATTCTTCGTGCCTTCGTGACTTCGTGTGAAAATTCGGACGGCCGCGCTGCACTTGCGCTCGCGGGTCAGAGCTTCGGCAGTGTGACGCCCTTCTGGCCCATATATTTGCCGGCGCGGTCCGCGTAGCTGACTTCGCACGGCTCGTTGCCTTGGAGGAACAGGAACTGACACGCGCCCTCGTTGGCATAGACCTTCGCCGGCAGCGGGGTCGTGTTCGAGAATTCGAGCGTCACATGGCCTTCCCAGCCCGGCTCGAGCGGAGTGACGTTCACGATGATCCCGCAGCGGGCATAGGTCGACTTGCCGAGGCAGATGACGAGCACGTCGCGCGGCACCCGGAAATATTCGACCGTTCGCGCCAGCGCGAAGCTGTTGGGCGGGATGATGCAGACGTCGGTCCGGCGGTCGACGAAGCTGTTCGACGCGAAATCCTTCGGGTCGACGGTGGCCGAATCGACGTTGGTGAAGATCTTGAACTCGTCGGCGACGCGCGCGTCGTAGCCGTAGCTGGAGAGGCCGTAGCTGATGCAGCCCTCGCGCCGTTGCGCCTCGACGAAGGGCTCGATCATGCCCTGCCCCAGCGCCTGCTCGCGAATCCAGCGGTCCGACAAAATCGCCATGTGGAGTGCGTAACGGGCCGGTCCGAAGCCTTCAATTTGGCCGGGATTATTTCTGTGGATGGTCGCCGCGTGACACTTTCCTGACTTCTCGCGGACCGCCCGCTGATTCGCGCACAACCTATCCACAATTGTGCTATGTTTGTTCGCGCTTGATGTGGGGCTGCACGGGCGTAGGAGGCTCGTCATGGCCCAAGTCGTTCAGCTCGCCGAGTCCGCGTCCGATTCTCCTCCCGCCCTCCCGCAGAACGTCGAGGCGGAAGCCGCGCTCCTCGGGGCGTTGATGATCGACAACCGGCTGGTCGAGGACGTCCAGCTGAAGCTCCGGCCGCAGCATTTCTTCGAGCCGCTGCACGGCCGCATCTTCGAGGCGATCCTGCGCCTCACGGACAAGAACATGGTCGCCAATCCGGTGACGCTGAAGCCGATGTTCGACGGCGACGAGGCGATGAAGGAGGTCGGCGGGCCGGCCTATCTCGCCCAGCTCACGGGCTCGGGCGCGGCGGTCATCGGCGCGCGCGACTTCGCCGCCCAAATTTATGATCTGGCGTTGCTCCGCGCCCTCGTCGGCGTCGGCCGCGACCTGGTCGAAGGCGCGCTGGATACGAGCGAGGAGGTCGCCCCGCTCGCCCAGATCGAGAAAGCAGAGACCGAGCTCTAC
>DASUXP010000063.1:0-6308 GCA_036377835.1 Sphingomicrobium sp.
AGTTTTGTAAAAATCATGGCTGGACTCGTGGCCAATCTCGGCTATGGTTGTTTCGTGCTCTGGAAACAGAGCATGGTGCCCCGGCAGGGTCAAACCTGCCGGGGTTACGCTTATCTGGGCTAGAGCGCCTCGGGCCTCGCCTCTTCCAACTTCAGTTTTTTCGACCGGTCAGGCAGCGGATATTTGTTGCCGTTGGCGCAGTTGAACAGCAGCACTCGTTCGTCACGGCCGACCAGCCCGCGATCGATCGCCTGCCGCCACGCGGCGAGCACCGCTCCGCCCTCGGGGCAGAAGAGAAATCCGTCGTCCCGCGCGGCGTCCTCGACCGCCTGCAGGATCGCCTGCTCCGGGACTGCGATCGCCGCCCCGCCGCTGTCGCGCACGGCGCGCAGGATCAGGAAATCGCCGACGGCCTTGGGCACCCGGATGCCGGTGGCCATCGTCGCCGCATGCTCCCATCGCTCCGCGAACTCGTCGCCGCGCTCGAACGCGCGCACGATCGGCGCGCAGCCCTCGGCCTGGACCGCATACATGCGCGGCCGTTTCGATCCGATCAGCCCGACTGCCTCCAGTTCGGCGAACGCCTTCCACATGCCGATGAGGCCGGTCCCCCCGCCCGTCGGATAGAAGATCGCGTCGGGCAGCTCCCAGCTCAATTGACCGGCAAGCTCGAAGCCCATCACCTTCTTGCCCTCGAGGCGGTAGGGCTCCTTCAGGGTCGAGCAGTCGAACCACAGTCCCTCGGCGGCGCCCTTCCCAACCAGCGCGCCGCATTCATCGATCTGGCCGTCGGCGACATAGACCCGCGCGCCGTACGCGGCGGTCTCGGTGACGTTGGTTTCGGGAGTCTCGGCCGGGCAGATCACGACTGTCTCGATGCCCGCCCGCGCGCCGTAGGCGGCAAGCGCGGCGCCGGCATTGCCGTTGGTCGGCATGGCGATTCGATCGATCCCGAACTGCCGCGCCATCGTCACCGCCATCGCTAGCCCGCGCGCCTTGAACGAGCCCGTCGGCAGCCGGCCCTCGTCCTTGACCAGCAGGTTCGGCCCGCCGGTCCGCTCCAGCGCGACAATGGGAGTCTCGCCTTCGCCGAGGCTCACCGCCTCGCGGTCGTGCGGCAGCAGCTCGCGCCATTTCCACATGCCGGGCTCACGCTCCGCGAGGCTCTCACGGCTCAGCGTCCGCTTCACCGCGTCGAAATCGTAGCGCACGAGCAGCGGCTTGCCGGCGCGCGACAGATTATGGACCTGGCCGGCGGGATAGCGTTCCCCCGTGAGCGAGCATTCGAGGTGGGTGACGTTCATCAGCAGCGAGCGTCCTCGAGGTGCGTGCGCTCGACCTGCAGCGTGCAATGCTCGATCCGGAAGCGATCATGGAGCATGTCGCGCGCGGCGCGGAGCAGCGCATCGGTCGAGGCGCTCTCCGGCGCGACGAGATGCGCGGTCAGCGCGGTTTCGGTCGTGCTCAGCGGCCAGATGTGGAGGTCGTGCACGGTCTCGACGCCGTCGAGCTCCTCGAGCGCGGCGGCGACGACGTCGACGTCGATGCCGCTTGGCACGCCGGCGAGCGACATCCACACCGATTCCTTAAGCAGGCCGACGCTGCCCCACAGGATGACGACCGCGACGGCGAGGCTCATCACGGGGTCGACCCACTGCTGCCCGGTCCAGACGATGAGCAGCCCGGCGAACACCACGGCGGCCGAGACGGCGGCATCGGCGGTCATGTGCAGATAGGCGCCGCGGATGTTGAGGTCATCTTCGCGCCCGCGCGCGAACAGCAACGCCGTCGCGCCGTTGATGAGGATTCCGATGGCGGCCACCACCATCACCACTCCGCCTTCGGTCGGCGAGGGATGGAACAGCCTGCGAATCGCTTCCGCGCCGATCGCCCCGACGGCGACCAGGAGGAACAGCGAATTGGCCAGCGCGGCGAGGATCGGCGCCTTTTTGAGGCCGTAGGTGAAGCGCGGGGAGGCGGCGCGCTTGGCCATGATCGCACCGGCCCAGGCAACGACCAGCCCGAGAACGTCGGAAAGATTGTGACCCGCGTCGGCGAGCAGCGACATCGAATTGGCGACGAAGCCGAAGACCGTCTCCGCCGCGACGAAGGCAAGATTCAGCCCGATGCCGATCGCAAAAGCCCGGCCGAAATCCGTTGGCGCGTGCGAATGGCCGTGACCGTGGTCGTGCGCATCGTCCGCATGATCATGAACGTGGCTGTGCGCTCGGTCGGCCATACCCGCGACCTAGCCGAGGCGGCGGCGCAACGCCAAGCGGCGCGTCCGGGCGACCTGCGCTGACATCGCTCGGGCATCCGCTTGTCGAAAATGAACTGCATTTCGTCTCTCGTTCATCTTGCGACAATATATCATTCGCTCTAGCGCAGCGGTTCCCCACACAGGCGCATTCATGAACCGCATCTTCCTTGCCTCGGCGGCTCTCGCCGCCATCGTTCCGTTTTCCGCGGCCCCCGCTCAGTCGGCCGGCGTGAGCGAACCGGATGCCGGCGGTGCCGACGCCGCAGCCCCGCCCGTCGCCGGCTCGGCGGTCGATGCCCACAAGGACCAGGACCAGGCGATCGTCATCACCGGCGTCAAGCGGCGCGCCGAGGACGTGCTCGGCGGAGTCTCGGTCGTCGACGAGGCCGAACTCAACCGCTCGATCAAGCCAAACATCGGCGACACCCTCGCCAAGCTTCCGGGAGTCTCGGCGACCAGCTTCGGCCCCAAGGCGTCGGCGCCGGTTCTTCGCGGCCTGCAGGGCGACCGGATCCGGGTCCTCACCGACGGCATCGGCACGCTCGATATGTCGACCATCGGACCGGACCACGAAGTGTCGATCAACCCGATCACCGCCGAACGGATCGAAGTGCTGCGCGGTCCCGCCGCCTTGCTGTTCGGCTCGTCGGCGATCGGCGGCGTCGTCAACGTGATCGACACCCGGATCCCCCGCCGCCTCCCCGACGGCCCCGTCGGCGCCGATGCCATCGCCCAGTTCGGCAGCGCGGCGAACGAGCGCTCTGCCAATGCGGCGGTCGACGTGCCGATCGGCGGGCATTTCGTGCTCCACGCCGACGGCAACATCTCGAAGACGGACGACCTCCGCATCGGCGGCCATGTCTTCTCGAAGGCGCTGCGCGAGGACGCGCAGGCGAGCCCCGATCCGGACATCCGGGCGCTCGCCGACCTTCAGGGCAAGCTCCCCAATTCGAAATCGCGCTCCACCGAAGGCGCGGTCGGGCTCGCTTATGTCGACGGCGGCCTGAACGTCGGCGTCTCGGTGACCCGCCACACCGCGCGCTACCAAGTGCCGATCCGCTATTCGCTCGATCCCGGCGTGGAGGCCGAGGCGCCGACCCTCGATCCGCGCCAGACGCGCTTCGACGCGCGCGCCGAGATCCCGCTCTCCGGCTTCTTCAGCCAGGTGCGCGCGCGGGGCGGTTATGCGAGATACCACCACGACGAGATCGAGCAGTCGGGCGAGATTGGCTCCAGCTTCTTCAGCAACGGCGGCGAGGGCCGGCTGGAACTCGTCCAGCGCGACCATTCGGGCTGGGGCGGCACGAGCGGCGTCCAATATCTGAGCCGCGATGTCCGCATCCGCGGCGAGGAGAAGTTCCTGCCCGACGCCCGGCAGAAGCAAGCCGGGCTATTCACGCTGCAGACCTATGTCAGCGGCCCCTTGCGGCTCGAAGGCGGGCTGCGCGTCGAAAGCAGCAAGCTCACCGCCGATGCCGACGACCAGATCGGCACCCTCGCCCATTCGCTCGACTTCACGACCGTCTCCGGCTCGCTCGGCGGCCAGTACGAGCTGGTTCCCGGTTGGCGCGCCGGCCTGTCGCTCTCCCACAGCGAGCGGGCGCCCTTCGTCGACGAGCTGTTCGCCAACGGGCCTCATGGCGGAAGCGAGGTGTTCGAGGTCGGCGATGCCACGCTGAAGCCAGAGAAAAGCAACTCGGTCGAATTCAGCCTGCACCATACCAGCGGGCCGCTGCACCTCACCGGAAGCGTCTATTACAGCCGCTTCTCCAATTTCATCTTTCAGGCACCCACCGGAGCGGTGGAGGACGACCTGCCGGTGTTCCAGTTCGGGCAGGGCAAGGCGAGCTATTATGGCTTCGAGCTGCAGGGCGACGCGAGGCTCGGCCGCGCGCTCGGGATCGACTGGGGCACCGAGTTTCAGGCCGACGCGGTGCGCGCGACGATCCGCCATTTCGGCCCGGCTCCGCTGATTCCGCCATTGCGCCTGCTTGGCGCCATCACCGGCACGCGCGGCCAGTTCGACGGACGCATCGAGCTGGAGCGCGCCTTCGCCCATAACCGCACCGCGCCCAACGAGACCGACACGCCCGGCTACACGATGATCAACGCCGCGCTCGACTGGCACCCGTTCGCCGCCAATCCGCAGCTGACGCTCTCACTGGTCGGCAATAACTTGTTCGACGTCGATGCGCGGCGCAGCACCAGCCTGCTCAAGGACTTCGCTCCCCTCGCCGGCCGCGATATCCGCCTCAGCGCGAGAGTGAACTTCTGACTTGGATCGGCACGCGCTAAGCTCGTGCCATGCTCTACCTCGTCATCAAGGCCGCGCTCTCGGGCATCATCATCGCGATCGTCTCGGAGGTCGCCAAACGCTATCCCGGATTTGGGGCATTGATCGCCTCCCTTCCGTTGGTTTCGGTGCTGGGGATGGTGTGGCTGTGGCGCGACCAGCCGGACGTGCCCAACATGACGGCGCATGTCGAGGCGACCTTCTGGTTCGTGCTGCCGTCGCTGCCGATGTTCCTCATCATCCCCTGGCTGATGCGTAGCGAGGTCGGCTTTTGGACGGCGCTGGTCGCGGGTTGCGCGGTCACCATCGTGCTCTACCTGGCGATGACCTGGGCCGGCCCGCGTTTCGGGCTCAGGCTCTAGCGGGTCGCCGCATTCTGTTGCGGCTCGGCTTTCGGCAAGGCCCGTTCCGGCTTCGATTCATATTTGACGGTGACGGGACCGAAGCTCCTCGAGCGATCGACGGGCTCGACCCGGGCGCAGCGCTGCTGGTTGCAGGCGATCATTTCACCGCTGTCGGTGTCCATCCGCACCACCATGTCGCCGGACGCAGCGACCTGGTAGCGGGGTTCGTTCCTCGACATGCCCCATGAAAGGATCAGTGCCGCGGCGACGATCGCCCCTGCGATGAGGGCGCCGCTGCGGTTGGCGGCTTGGTCCGGCGCATTTGGGTCGCTCATCTTCGAGTCCTCGGTGTTGGAAGCAGGGATATTCCAATGAAAGAGGCGGTCCGGCAACGGTGTCGGACCGCCTCTGGTGCGCCTCGTCGGGGGGAGTCTCGCGAGGCGGGGGAACTTAAAGATCGATTCCGGCCGCGATCGCCTCCAGCTTGCGGACCCGCTCGCGAAGGTCGGCGAGCTCGATCCGGCCGCTCGCCGGCGGCAGCGTCCGGTCGGCCGAGTCGTGGGTCAGCTCGAAACGCTTGAGATCGAGCCAGCCGTTCCAGGCCTTGAGCCCGGCCATTCCCGCGGCCGCCAGGCCGATGAGAATACTTGCGGAGAGCACTGCGATCGTGATCGGGTCCATCACTTCTCCTCCTCGGGCTCGCGCAGCTTCTCGATCTCGCGCGCCAGCTCGTCATTCTGAGTGTTGATGTGATGATCGATCGCCATCAGCCGGCGGTCAGTCTCGTCGAGCTCGGTCCGCATGGCGTGGACGGTCGGCTTGCGCTTCATCGCCTCGTCCATGCGATCGAAGTCGCTCATTCGCCGCTCGCCGGTCATCGCCCGCTTCTTCTGGAAGGCAAGCACGAGGCCGACGATCGCATAAGCGATGATCGCCGTCGTGATGTCGACCGGAGTCAGCAGCGGGACCGCGACCCAGGCGATGCGGATGAAGGTGGGATCGATCCCCCACTTCCTGCCGAGCGTCGAGCAGACCCCGGCGATCTTCGCATCGTGGCGGTCGAGCGAATACGGATAATATTTGCGGGCCATTGCTCCCCTTCCCATCAGTTCACGCGCGCCTTCAGCGCGGCCTTCATCGCTTCGAGCTCCTTGTCGACCGCTTCGGCCGCCTTGAGCTCCATGATCTCGTCCTCGAGGCTCGAAATTCCAAGCGCATCGGCGCGGCCTTCGGCCAGGTCGGCGCGGCGCTCGAGCAGCTCGAACTTGGCGAACGCGTCCTCGGTGCGGCTGCCGTGCATCATCTCGCGCGCCCTGGCACGAGTGACGGCGCTTTCGAACCTGGCCGCGATCGCATTCTGGCGGGCGCGTGCCTCGCGCAGCTTGGTCTGGAGCTTGGCGATGTCGGCTTC
>DASUXP010000064.1:0-3314 GCA_036377835.1 Sphingomicrobium sp.
GCGCCCTGCAACGCGCCTTCAAGACCAATGACGTCCGCGTTCCCGCGGACCTCGGCGAGCACACCGAGAGGGCGCTCCGCCAGGCCGCGCTCGACCGGCTCGGCATGGAGGCCCGCGCCGGCAACCTCATCAACGGCTCGGACAAGGTCGAGGCCGCCGCCCGCGCCGGCAAGGTCCACCTGCTCGTCCACGCCGCCGATGCCGCAGACGACGGCCGCAGGCGGCTCGACCAGGCGTGGCGGGTCGGCGGAGGCGGCCCGCGGGGGGTGATATTCCCCGAGGAGCGCACTATCTTGTCGTTGGCACTGGGGCGCGAAAATGTGGTACATCTCGCCCTGACCGATCCCGCCGCCGCTTCGCGCGTTTCTCGCGCGGTCCAGCGGTGGCGAGCTTTCACTGGCCCGGAACGAGGTCTTGGAGGCGGAGAACCCGCCTTGGGGACCGGCTCGGCTGAAGAAGATTTGACGAAGGAATAGAATGGCAGACCAGACCGAAAAGCCGAAGCTCGGAACCCGGCCCCCGCTGGGGCTCAAGCGCACGGTCGAGACCGGCAAGGTCAAGCAGAGCTTCAGCCACGGCCGCTCCAACACCGTGGTGGTCGAGGTCAAGAAGCGGCGAATCCTCGGCCGTCCGGGCGAAGCTCCACCCGCGCCTGCGCCCGAGCCCGCCGCCGAAGCGCCCAAGCCCGCGCCCAAGCCGGCCGCGCCTGCCACGCCGGCGCCGCGCAAGCCCTCCGCGCAGGACGAGATCGCCAGCCGCAAGGAGCTCCAGACCAAGCTCTTGCGCGAGGCCGAGGAAGCTCGCCTCGCCGCGCTTGAAGAAGCGCGCCGCCGCGAAGATCGCGCGCTCAAGAACGCGAGCGAGGAGGAGCGCCGCCGCGCCGAGGAAAATCGCAAGGCCGAGGAAAGCGCCGCCGAGGAAGCGCGGCAGCGCGCCGAGGAAGAGGCGCGCCGTCTCGTCGAGGCCCCCGCCGAATCCGAGTCCGCGGTACCTGCAGCGGCAGAGGAGCAGGAGGCCGACCGGGCGCCCCGCCGTCCCGCGCACGGTCATGCGCCCGCGCCCAAGCGCCCCGAGCCGGCACGGCCGAGCCGCGGCCGCGACGAGCAGCGCCAGCGCGGCAAGCTCACTGTCAGCCGCGCTCTCTCCGACGAGGACGAGAGCCGCGCCCGCTCGCTCGCCGCGCTCCGCCGCGCCCGCGAAAAGGAAAAGCGTCACCACATGGAGGCCGGGCCGGCTCAGAAGCAGGTCCGCGACGTCGTTGTTCCCGAAGCAATCACCGTCCAGGAGCTCGCCAACCGCATGGCGGAGCGCGGCGCCGACCTCGTCAAGGCCCTCTTCAAGATGGGCATGCCGGTGACGCTCACCCAGACCATCGACCAGGACACGGCCGAACTGCTGGTGACCGAGTTCGGCCATCGCATCACCCGCGTCAGCGAGAGCGACATCGACATCGACAGCTCCGAGGACGTCGATGCGCCCGAGACGCTGAAGGCGCGCCCGCCGGTGGTGACGATCATGGGCCACGTCGACCACGGCAAAACCTCGCTGCTCGACGCGATCCGCGGCGCCGACGTCGTTTCCGGCGAGGCCGGCGGGATCACCCAGCACATCGGCGCCTACCAGGTCGCGCTTCCCGACAAGTCGAAGATCACCTTCCTCGACACTCCGGGCCACGAGGCGTTCAGCGAGATGCGCGCGCGCGGCGCCAACGTCACCGACATCGTCATCCTCGTCGTCGCCGCCGACGACGGCCTGCGCCCGCAGACGGTCGAGGCGATCAACCACACCAAGGCTGCCGGCGTGCCGATGATCGTCGCCATCAACAAGATCGACAAGCCTGAGGCCAAGCCGCAGAAGGTCCGCGAGGAGCTTCTGCAGCACGAGGTGATCGTCGAGGACATGGGCGGCGACGTACAGGACGTTGAAGTCTCGGCGACCAAGAAGACCAATCTCGACAAGCTCCTGGAGGCGATCGCGCTCCAGGCCGAAATCCTCGAGCTGAAGGCCAACCCAGACCGCGCCGCCGAGGGCACGGTGATCGAGGCCAAGCTCGACAAGGGCCGCGGCCCGCTCGCCACGGTTTTGGTCCAGCGCGGAACGCTGCGCGTCGGCGACGTGTTCGTCGCGGGCGCGAGCTCGGGCAAGGTGCGCGCGATGATCGACGATCACGGCCGCCAGGTGAAGGAAGCCGGCCCATCCGTCCCCGTCGAGGTGCTCGGCTTGTCCGTCGTGCCCGCCGCCGGCGACGCCTTCACCGTCGTCGAGAACGAGGCGCGCGCCCGCGAGGTCGCCGCCTATCGCCAGGGCGTGCTCGACCGCAAGCGGACCACAGCAGCGCCGGTCAGCCTCGAGAACATGTTTGCCACCCACGCGTCCACCACGAAGGAATTCCCGCTGGTGGTGAAGGCCGACGTGCAGGGCTCGGTCGAGGCGATCGTCCATGCGCTGAACCGCATTTCGACCGACGAGATCAGGGTGCGCATCCTGCACTCGGGCGTCGGCGCAATCACCGAAAGCGACGTCACCCTGGCCAGCGCCAGCGGGGCGCCGATCATCGGCTTCAACGTCCGCCCCAACGCCAAGGCCCGCGAAGTCGCGGAGCGCAACAAGGTCGAATTCCGCTATTATGACGTCATCTACCACCTCACCGACTGGGTGAAGGGCGCGATGGCCGGCGAGCTCGGCCCGGAGATCATCGAGACGGTGGTCGGCCGCGCCGAGGTCAAGGAAGTCTTCCCCGCGGGCAAGAAGGACAAGGCCGCCGGCCTACTCGTGCTCGAGGGCGTCATCCGCAAGGGCCTCAACGCCCGCCTCACCCGCGAGGACGTCATCGTGTCCAAGACGACGATCAGCTCGCTGCGCCGGTTCAAGGACGACGTCGCCGAAGTGCGCGCCGGCCTCGAGTGCGGCGTGCTGCTGGCCGACACCAACGACATCAAGGCAGGCGACAGCCTCGAAGTGTTCGAGGTCGAGGAACGCGCGCGGACACTTTGAACTGTTCCCCTCCCGCCTGCGGGAGGGGCTAGGGGAGGGAATGTCGGACGCCGAACAGGCCCTCTCCCGACCCCTCCCGCAAGCGGGAGGGGAGAGAAAGTAGAATGCGCCGCACCGAAACCCCCGAAGGCCGCTCGGTCCGGCTGCTGCGCGTCGGCGAACAGGTGCGGCACGTGCTAAGCGAGCTGCTCGCCCGCGGCGACGTGCATGACGACGTGCTCCAGTCTCACCTCGTCAGCATCACCGAAGTGCGCATGTCCCCGGACCTCCGCCACGCGACCGTGTTCGTGAAGCCGCTGCTCGGCCAGGACGAGGAGGTC
>DASUXP010000065.1:0-3211 GCA_036377835.1 Sphingomicrobium sp.
CCGTCGGGCAGAGCGGCAGGCTCGTAGGTCAGCGCAGCACGCTTGCCCCGTGCCGCCTGCTCCAGCAGCGCTGCCGATGCCGGAGAGCCGACCTCCTCGTCGCTGTTGATCACGACGTCGTACCCGAAGCGGCCGGCATCCGGACTCTGCTCCACCGCTTTCAACGCGGCTAGCATCACCGCAATGCCGCCCTTCATGTCGGTGACGCCTGGCCCGTTCAGCACCCCGTCCTCGAGCCAGCGCGTTTGCTGGAAGGCGTGGTCGGCGCCGAACACCGTGTCCATGTGGCCGGTGAAGAGCAACTGCACCGGCGCATCGGGCCGTACCCTCAGGTGCAGGTGCCTGCCATGCTCGATTGCAATGGTTTGTCCCCGCGTATCGACGCTTTCGACCGAGGCGGGTTCGACCAGCTCAACCTCTCCGGGAAGCTCTGAGAATGCATCGGCCAGCAGGGGCGCCATCCGCGCCAGCCCGTCGAGGTTGCGCGAGCCGCTGTTGACCGCCGACCAGGCGAGCACCTGCTCGAGCATCGGCTCGGGCTCGATCCGTTCGATCGTTTGGCGTTCGGCAGGCGAGAGCTCCCCCATGGCTCACGGCTCCTAGCCGCGCCGTCTGGCCGGCGCCACCCCGGCGCCGCGCCGGGTCTGGTGTCTCGGTCAATTCATTCGGCGGCGCGGTCATTTCGGCGCTCGGCGGACGCCACTAATCCGGCGCGACAAACTGCCCCGGGAGCCATAATGCTGAAGCCCGTGACCGAACTCCTGTACCTCGAGGACCTGTCCGTCGGGCAGCGCTTTATCAGTGCTCCGCGGCGCATCGAAGCCGAGGAGATCAAGGCCTTCGCCGCCGAATACGACCCGCAACCCTTCCACCTCTACGAGGACGCGGCGGAGCGCTCGATCTTCGGGGGCCTCACCGCGAGCGGCTGGCACACCATGGCCATCACCATGCGCCTGCTGGTCGAGAGCGTGCCCCTCGCCGACGGCCTCATCGGCGCCAGCACCGAGGTGAGCTGGCCCAAGCCGACCCGGCCCGGAATGGCGCTGCAGGTGTTCAGCGAGATCACCGACATCCGCCCGTCGCGCTCGAAGCCCGGCATGGCCATCGTCACCCTGCGCAGCGAAACCCGCGACCAGCTCGGCGAAACTGTGCTCATCTTCACCGCGCGCATGCCGGTGTTCAAGCGCGGGCAGGACTGGACTCCATGAGTGTATTATCTATATAATACACACTGAAGGAGTGAGCCCATGTTCGAGAACCCCACGACGAAGCGCACCGCGATCGCCGCCGCAATCGGCGCCGTGGTGGCGATCCCGCTGCCGTTCATCGGACCGATCCTCGGCGCGATCGTCGGCGGCGGGATCGGTTATTTCACCGCGCCTCAGAGGTAATCCGCGAACTCCGCGAGCAGCCGCCGGTAAAGGTCGCGCTTGAACGGCACGATCAGTTCCGGGAGCCGCTGCGGGTCGACCCACTTCCATTCACGGAACTCGGGGTCCCCGGTGGCGATGTTCACGTCGGCGTCGCTGCCGAGAAAGCGGGCAAGGTACCAGTCCTGGTCCTGCCCCACCCACGGCTCCGTCCAGATGACCCCGACCAGCTCGTCGGGCAGGCGGTAGCGCAGCCGCTCGGGGCATTGGGCGATCCTCTCGACGAGATGCGGGGCGATCCCCGTCTCCTCCTCCAGCTCGCGCAGCGCCGTCGCCCACGGGTCCTCGCCTTCGTCGATCCCGCCCTGCGGCATCTGCCAGGCGTCGGCGCGATTATCGATCCGCGCGCCGACGAACACCTTGCCGTCGCGGTTCAACAGCATCACGCCGACCCCGCGGCGGTAAGGATCCTCGTCGGTCATTGTCCTCCACCCGCGCGGGTGATCCGCGACAGCCAGTGCAGCACGTTCAGCGCGAATTGCTGATCGTCTTCGCTGAGTAGTCCGACACGGCCGATGCCGGGGACGATCTGCTCGGTGAACATCGCCGCTTCCCCGCTGACCACCACTCGCCCCTTGCCGAACGGCAAGGCGATGGCCTGCGCCCGCCCGGCGGCGGAGCGCGCCGGAACGCTCCCGCCCTGGGCGAGGGCGCGGATGTCGGCGGAGCTGGCGACCTCGAGCGCGTCCGGGGGCAGTGACAGCAGCGCGGTCGCGCCCGGAGGGACGCTCAGCGACTGGCCGGTGAAGCTCCGCACCGAGCGGACCCGCTCGGCAGGATCGCGGCCGGCGAGGATCGGATGCTCGCCGAGCTGCCGTCCGCGGAACAGGATCTGCGAGGTCACTCCGCCGCCACCGCGAGCGGCGACATAGCCGAGGCCCATGTTCACCCCGAAGGCTTCGCCGAGGCGCGACGCAGCGGTCCCGAACGGCGCATGGTCGGAGATCAGCAGCAGCGACCCGCCCGCCGAGACCCAGTCGCGCAGCGCCGCGATTTCCGCCGCGCTGAAGGCGCTCGCTCCCGCCGTCGGGCTGCGGGCGTTGGCAATCACCAGCACGCCAACTTCGCTCAGCGCCTCAGCCGAGAAGGGCGCCGTCGATGCGCGCACGCGATAGCCGTCGGCGGTGAGCAAGGCCCCGAACGGCGCATATTTGCCCGCCAGCGTGTGGAAATTGTCGTGGGCCTCGTCGATCGTCACGACCGGCCCCGCGCCGGCCGCGTATGCCGGGTGCTCGATCCGCGGCGTGTACGCGGCATCCGCCCGCTGCTGTGCCGTCGCGGCGAACGGCAGCAGGAGCGCAGTTACCAACATCGCCGACAGCCTCGCCATTGGCCGATCATTGCGTCGCCGCGGCGCCAGTGACAAGATCGCGGCCATGCTGGGGGCATATCTGCTGGCTGCTGCGGCGGCCGGCGCGCAAATCGCCGACATCAAGACCTTCAAGGACTGGGTGGTCGGCTGCGACAACGGCCTTTTGTGCCAGGCCTCGGCGATGATGCCGGAAAGCGACATTGGCGTGACGCTCACCGTACGCCGCGTGCCCGAGCCGGCGGCCGTGCCCGAGGTGTGGCTCCGCCCGTGGGAAGGCGAGGCGGCGGACCTTGCCGCCGACGGCAAGCGCCTCGATCTGCACCTAACGAAGGTGGAGAAGGATTATAACGAGGCCTTCCTCGTGGCGCCGGGCGACGCCGTCCGCCTGCTCGATGCGCTTCGTGCGGCAAAGTCGGTCGCGGTGCTCGACGCCTCGGGCAAGCCGATCGGCTCGGTGCTGGTCGACGGC
>DASUXP010000066.1:0-8696 GCA_036377835.1 Sphingomicrobium sp.
CTCGCCGTTGACGCGAACAGCCAAAGTTGGGTTGTCGCTCATCGTCCGGCGAGATAGGAGGGCCGCCTCGCAAGCGCAAACCCGACCGGGGCGCTTCGCAACCAATTCAAGGACGATCATGGCCGAACCGAAGAAGGGTGCCCGCGCCGCCGATGACAATGCGATGCGGATCGACGCGGCGCTGGTCCAGGAGCTGGCCGAGCTCCTCACCCAGAACGAGCTGACCGAAATCGAAGTCGAGGACGGCGAGCGCAAGATCCGCGTCGCGCGCCACGCCGCCGGCGGATTTGTCGCGGCGGCGCCGATGCTCGGCGCTCCGCCAGCGGCCCCTGCCGCTCAGCCCTCCGCCGCGCCCGCGGTGGCGCAAATCGACGAAGACATTTCCGGCGAGACCGTGAAGTCGCCGATGGTCGGCACCGCCTATCTTTCCCCGGAGCCTGGCGCGAAGCCCTTTATCGAGGTCGGCAATGCCGTGAAGGCGGGGGATACCTTGCTCATCGTCGAGGCGATGAAGGTGATGAACCCGATCACCGCGCCCAAGGGCGGTGTGCTGAAGAAGATCATGGTCGCCGACGCCCAGCCGGTCGAGTTCGATCAGCCGCTCGTCGTCATCGGCTGACGGGCGCGAGCCGAAATGAAGATCAACAAGCTGCTGATTGCCAACCGCGGCGAGATCGCGCTTCGAATCCACCGCGCCTGTCACGAGATGGGCATCAAGACGGTTGCGGTGCACTCGACCGCGGATGCAGACGCGATGCACGTCCGCCTCGCCGACGAGACGGTGTGCATCGGCCCGCCGCCGGCGGCCGAATCCTATCTCAACATCCCCAACATCATCTCGGCCGCCGAGATCGTTCACGCCGACGCGATCCACCCCGGTTACGGGTTCCTTTCCGAGAACGCGCAGTTCGCCGAGATCGTCGAGCTGCACAACATCATCTGGGTCGGACCCAAGCCCGAGCACATCCGCACCATGGGCGACAAGATCGAGGCCAAGCGCACCGCGGCCAAGCTCGGCCTTCCGCTGGTGCCGGGCTCGGACGGCCCGCTGACCAGCGTCGCCCAGGCGCAGGAGCTCGCCCGCGAGATCGGCTATCCGGTGCTGATCAAGGCGGCATCGGGCGGCGGCGGACGCGGCATGAAGGTTGTGCCCGCCGAGGAGCAGCTCGAGAGCCTGATGAGCCAGGCGGCGGCCGAGGCGCGCTCCGCGTTCGGCGACGACACCGTCTACATGGAGAAGTACCTCGCCGACCCGCGGCACATCGAGTTCCAGGTGTTCGGCGACGGCGAGGGCGCGGCGATCCATCTGGGCGAGCGCGACTGCTCGCTCCAGCGGCGGCACCAGAAGGTGCTGGAGGAAGCCACTTCGCCGGTGCTCACCCCGGAAGAGCGCGAACGCATGGGCGAGGTGGTGCGCGCGGCGATGAGCGAGATGGGCTATCGCGGCGCCGGCACCATCGAGTTCCTCTACGAGGACGGCGAATTCTACTTCATCGAGATGAACACCCGGCTGCAGGTCGAGCATCCGGTGACCGAGATGATCAGCGGCATCGACCTGGTGCGCGAGCAGATCCGCGTGGCGTCGGGCGAGGGCCTGTCCTGCACCCAGGACCAGATTCGCCTCCACGGCCACGCAATCGAGTGCCGCATCAACGCCGAGGACCCCGAGACCTTCGCCCCGTCGCCCGGAACGGTGAAGAATTACGTCGCCCCCGGCGGGATGCACGTGCGCGTCGATAGCGGCCTCTACGCCGGCTATAAGGTCCCGCCTTACTATGACAGCATGATCGCCAAGCTGATCGTTTACGGATCGACCCGCGAGCGGTGCATCATGCGCCTCCGCCGGGCGCTGGAGGAATTCGTCGTCGAGGGGATGAAGACCACGATCCCGCTGCACCAGAAGCTGGTCCGCGACCCCGAGTTCCTCGCCGGCGACTACACCATCAAGTGGCTCGAGCGCTGGCTCGCGGAGCAGCACGAAAAGGCCTCCGAACCCGTCTGAAGGCTTGCTTCAGTTCCCATTCAGCGCGAAAATGACACGATTGCGCAATGGGTTACGACGGGGGCACAGCGAGCGGTCCAGACCGGACCAAGGCGATCGCGGGAGTCGCGATTGTCCATGGCGTGCTGGCGGCGGTCATCCTTGCCGGACTCAACGTCAGCGTTGCCACGCGGGCCGTCGAAGCCCTTTCGACTTTCGACGTCAAAGAGGTTCCGCCGCCGCCGCCCGAGCCTCCTCCGCCGCCTGCTCCCAAGCCGCATGAAGCGAAGCTCGAGCAAGGCGCGCCCGGAAAGAAAGCGGAGCCCTCTCCGGTGGTCGCTCCCAAGCCGAAGCTGCCGGTCCCATCGCCGATCCCCGCGGCGCTCGTGGCCGGCACGGGCAATGCGACCACGTCGGGAGCAGCAGCATATGGCAATGGAACCGGCGCCGGCGGCTCCGGCTCGGGGCGCGGCGGGGGCGGCTTCGCCGGGTTCACGCCGGCGCAGAAGATTACCAAGATTCCCGACCGCGAGTACCGGCATCTCGTCTCGGTTAGTGGGATGGAGCGCGGCACCGTCGGCGTCTCCATCCGCGTCGAGTCCGACGGAAGCGCGGCCAACTGCCGCATCGCCCGTTCGAGCGGCAGCCCGGTCGCCGATTCGCTGATGTGCCAGCTGACCGAGCGCTATGTTCGCTTCCGCCCCGCGCGCGACGCGCAAGGCCGCCCGATCGCCCAGGACGTCACCTGGTACCCGAACTGGTGGCGACCCTAGTTCCCTGAGCCGCTGGCCACGGTCGCGCCGCTACCGCTGCCCTGGTCATTGGCGGCCATCCGCGCCTTGTCGCGCCCATAGACGTCGTCGAAAAAGGCGATCGAGCCGTTGTTCGGCATCGCCGTCAGATAGGTGATGTACACCGGAACCGGCGGGCTCAGCGGTACCGGCTGCTCGGTCGTCGCGCCTTCCCATTCGAGGTCGTGGCCGAACAGCCAGCGCCCCAACCGCGGCGCGTCCTCGAGCCGCACGCAGCCGCCGCTGTAGAGCCGCGACGCTTCCTGGAAGAGGCCGCGGTCGGGGTTGTCGTGGAGGTACACGCCTTCCGTATTGGGGAACATGAACTTCATCCGCCCCATCGCATTGTGCGGCCCCGGGAGTTGGCGGATCAGCACTTCTTTCTTGCCGGCGGCGACCGCTTTCCAGTCGATCGTCTTGGGATCGATGATCTGCGGGTCGGGCACCCAGTCGGAGAGGACCTGGTAGCCGAGCTCGTCGAGATATTTGAGCCCGCGCCGCAGCACGTTGGGCGCGATCCGCTCGGCCGCGAGGTCGGGCGGCACGAACCAATAGGGATTGAGGCTGGCGAAGCGGATGTAGGCCGCCATCAAGGGCGTCGGATATTTGGGCTTGCCGACCACCACGACCATCGAGTCGACCGGCATGCCGTCCTCCCACATGTACAGCCGCTGCTCGGCGGCATTGACCATGACGAAGCGGCCCTTGCCGGCGGGAAGCGCGCGCACGCGCTCGAGGTTGAGCTCGAGGCGCTGCCGCTCGTCCTCGCTGGCATAATGCTTCTCGACCAGCGCCTGGCGCAGCTGGCCGTAGAGCGAGTTCATCCAGGCGAAGTTGCGCACATAGGCGTCGAGCGACGGTGCGTTTGCCGCCTGCTCGAGGATAGAGCGGGCCGCGGGAACCCTGGGCCGCAGCTGCGCATCGACATAAACGATGTTGAAACCGGGGTCGCGCCGCAAGTCGCTGACATAAGCGACGAATGCCTGGCTCAGCATCACGTCGGCGCGAGCCACTGCCTTGCGGTTGCCGCTCGCCGCTTCGCGCAGCGCGTCGTTGAGCGCGCTCACTCCGTAACTGTCGGGGTCGAACCCGTCGATCTTGGAATCGGCGAGCACGCCGACCAGCGTTCTCGCCGCGTCGCCCGACCCGGCGGCGAGCCAGAAGGGTGCGCCATGTCGCGCCGCGTAGAAGTCGGCAACGGAATATCCGCTGGCGGGAGTGGCGGCCACGGCCTTGGCGTGCCGCGCGGGGGCGGCGGCTGCGGGCTGGGCCAAAGCGAAGGATGCCGCGGCCAGCACGAGGCCCGCCGCGACACCCTTGATCCCTCGAAAAACGTGCACCGGCCGGCGGCCGGTGCACGAACCACGCTGTACTGTCACTGTCTCTCCGATACGATCAGCCGCGCTCGCCGCTCCGGGTCGGAGGCGGAGCCGTATAGCTCGGGGCAGGAGCGGTCGAGGCCGGGGCACCCGGATAGTATTGCTGCTGATAGACGTATCCGTCCACCCGTCCGTCGTTGTCGCGGTCGGCCCAGATCGCGCCGACGAGGCCGCCCACCGCAGCGCCGACCACCGCGCCTTCGAGCGTGCTCACGCCCGGGATCACCGCGCCGGCGACCGCGCCGAGAGCCGCGCCGCCGAGAGCGCCGGTCGCGACCCGGCGAAGGGTCGGATCGTAGCCCTGCGGAGTGCCCGCATAATATTGGTTGTTATAGGTGTAGCCGTCGACATAGCCGTCATTGTTGCTGTCGGCCCAGACGGCGCCCGTGAGGCCGCCGATCGCCGCGCCGACCGCGGCGCCTTCGATCAGGCTGACGCCCGGAACCACTGCACCGACGGCCGCGCCGCCGGCTGCGCCGATCGCGGCACCCTGCGCGATGTTGCCCGACGTGCGATCGCTCGCGCACGCGCCGAGCGCGACCGTACTTGCAAGCGCAAGAGCCAGGAAGGAACTACGCATCATCATTCTCCCGTTTGTTGAGCTGCCGGAACATGCCCCTCGGACGCGCGAATACTCCCCGACTCCAGGGCATGCCACGGATGCAGGAACGACGATTTACGCTCATCGTTCCGCACGCGCGACAATGACTCGGGCGGAATGCATCGGTTACGGGTTAAACACTTGTTTAAGCGGCTGATCCGCCTCTAGGAACTGGGACGACATGAAAGCCACGATTTATCACAATCCGATGTGCGGCACGTCGCGAAAGACGCTCGAAATCCTGCGCGATTCGGGTGCCGACGTGTGGATCCGCGAATATCTGAAGACGCCGCCCTCGAGGGACGAGCTCGAGCGGCTCTACGAGCGCGCCGGGATCCGACCGCGCGACGGCCTCCGCGCCAAGGAGCCGCTGGCCGAGGAGCTCGGCCTGACGCGAGCGGACGTCAGCGACGACGAGGTGCTCGACGCGATGGTCGAGCACCCGATCCTGATCGAGCGCCCGATCGTCGAGACCGCAAAGGGCGTCCGCCTCTGCCGTCCGCAGGACAAGGTGCGGGAGATATTGTGACGATCCTCCCCGAGCTCGGCTCGGGGAGGGGGACCATGCGCAGCATGGTGGAGGGGCCGGCGCCAACCCCTCCACCGCACTTCGTGCGGTCCCCCTCCCCCAGCGAGCTGGGGGAGGATAAATTGTGCCCATGAGTCGCCTCGACCCGCGCCTTTTGCTTCAGGGCTATGCCACCGGCATCTTCCCGATGGCCGACAGCCGCGACGCCGACGAGTTGTACTGGGTCGAGCCGCGCAACCGGGCGATCATTCCGCTCGACCGCTTCCACGTCTCGCGCTCGCTGCGCCGCACCCTCCGCTCGGGCCGCTTCACCGTCACCCGCGACCGCGACTTCGCCGGAGTTATTGCCGCCTGCGCCGACCGCGAGGAGACATGGATCAATGCCGAGCTCGAACATGCGATGTTGGCGTTGCACGGCTCGGGCCACGCGCATTCGATCGAGGTGTGGCTCGAGGATGCCCTGGTCGGCGGCCTTTACGGCGTGAAGATCGGCCGCGCCTTCTTCGGGGAGAGCATGTTCAGCCGCTCGGCGGATGCATCGAAGGTCGCGCTCGCCTGGCTCGTCGCGCGCCTCAAGGCCGGCAATTTCACGCTTCTCGACTGCCAGTTCATGACCGAGCACCTCGCCTCGCTCGGCGCGGTCACCGTGCCGCGAGAGACCTACGTCGCGTTGCTTTCCGCGGCGCTCGGCGGCGGCGGTTCCGGCGCGGCCGTCGAGGGCGTCGCCGCGGTTCCGGACGCGCCGCCCGACTTCGGCGCGCTCGACCGGCTGCTCGAGGTCACCGGCGCCGCCGGCGCCCCCGGCCCTGCCGGGTACGTCATTTCGCAGCTCTTGGGGGTGACGTCGTAAACGGCGTGCTCGACGACGTTCAGCGACGGCGATTCCTTGTACAGCCAGCCCGAGAAGACCCGTCCCCACTTGCCGGTGGGCTGGCGCACGTCGACCTGGACGAACGCGCCGGTCAGCCGCTCTTCCTCCCACGGAGCGGTCGTTTCGCACGCGCGCAGGCGCACGATCACGTCCTTCCAGCGCATCGACTGGCCGGGGTGGAGAGCGACGGTCTGGACGATCCCGTTGCGCTTGTTGAGGATTCCGAGCACCGCCACACGCTGCGCCATGGGAGTGACCCCCGCCTGGCTGGTGCCGGCCCGCGCCGCAACGTTGCCGGCCGCGTTTTGCGAACGGTTGCCTTCCTCCCCGCGGCCGCAAGCGACGAGGGCGAGCGCGGCGAGCGACAGGGCAGCAAGCCGGCTCACGTTTATTCGGGCATCCACGGTTCGTAATCGCCGGTCGATGCCGGCCGCACCCGGCCCGATCCGAGCGCCCCGTCGGGACGGAAGGCGGCCATCGTTCCGGTGAGGTTACCCGTCGGCGGGATCTCGAACGTGCGCACCGGCGGAAGCGCTTCTTCCGGCAATTCGTCGATCGTCCCGCGAAGCCACAGCTGCCAGCCGGGCGCGACGAGGCTGCCGTCATTGTTGCCGGGATAGATCACCCAGCGGCGCGCCGGGTCGTCCTTGTCCTGGTAATATACGTTGCCCGCCGCATCGCGGCCGACCTCATTCCCGAAGCGCCGGGTCCACAGCGCCGTCCCGACCGTCGCGCCGTTCCACCAGGTGAAGACCTTGGACCAGAATCCCATGGGTCGGTGCCTGTGCCGCAATCCTCCCCGCCCTGCAAGGAGGGGAAGCGTCAATGCGGCCAGCTCACCTTGTCGCCGGGCCCGACCTTGAGCTCCTTCGCCCTGCCGCCGGCAAGCTCGAGGACCGCGGCGACCGGCTCGCCGGCCGGGACCGGGGTTTCGTCGAGCGGTTGCGCCGTCGTGATCCGCGCGATCGTCCCGTCGGCACGGACGAAGATCATGTCGAGCGGGATCAGCGTGTTGCGCATCCAGAAAGCGGCGTTCACCGGCGGGTCGTAGGGGAAGATCATCCCCCGGTCCGGCGCCAGCGAGCGGCGGAACATCAGGCCCCGCTCCTGCTCCTCCGGACTCTTCGCCACCTCCACCACGAACCGGTGCTTGCCGGTTGCCGAATCGATGGTGAGCGGCACCTGCGCGAGGCCTGCCGGCGACGGCCCCAGGGGGCGCGCGGCGCAGGCCGCCGGAATGGCCGCGGCGGCCGCCAGGGCTAGGAGAGGGACGCGCCCGAAGCGCGCAGCTCGACGGCGGTCAGGCCCTTGCCCGACGGGGCGATCCGCGCTTCCAGCTGCTGTCCCGGCTGCAGGTCGCCGAGATGCGCCTGCCGAACCGTTTCCATGTGGACGAACACGTCCTCCCCGCCCAGCTCGGGCGAGCGATTGACGAAGCCGTAGCCGCGCACTCGGTTGAACCATTTGACCTCCACCGGCTCGAACTCGCCGGCCGCGTCGGTGAGGCTGCGGCGGTCGGCGCGTTGTCCCGCTGGAATGGACGAGCGCGGCGCCTGCGGCAAGGCCGTGGTGAGGTCGATCGACAAGACTCTTTTCGCCTGCAGCCCGCGTTCGAGCCGAACCGGGATGCACTCGATCAGCGCGCCTTCGGGGACGCTGCGCCGGCCGTGCTCGCGGAGCACGCTGAAGTGGAGCAGCACGTCGCCCTCGATGTCGTCACTGACGATGAAGCCGAATCCGCGGGTCGCGTCGAACCATTTCACCCGGCCGGTGATCGGAGCCATTTCGTCCAACGAGATCGTGTCGCCGGCTTCCAGTTCCGGCTTCGGCTCCTCCGGAACGGCCTTGGCGCTTCCGCGTGGCATTAGCGCACATTAACACTCGCCCGCAGTGTCGGCAAACCGACTTTAACTAATATGGATGCCAGCATCGCCGGCCAGTTCCCCGGGGTCGATCGGCGCTCCGGGTGGAAGCGCGAGGATCGCCCGCGCGAGCGCGAAGCCGTGCCCGGCGCGGACCATGGCGGCGAGCGCTTTCTGCCGGATTCGGGGGTCGTCGCTTGCGCGCTCCGCGAATGGCCCGATCCGCCGCCGCTCGGCAAAGCGCAGCGCGGCCGCGACTGCCTGTTCGTCGGCATGGTCGCGCGCCGCCTCTCCGTCCGCCTCTTCCACCCCCGCGACCTTCAGGGCCTGCGCCACCCGCCGGGCGCCGAGGCCGCGCCCGGTGAGCGCCCGCGACTTGGCCAGTGCGTAGCCCGCATCGTCGACATAGCCCTGTGCGGCGAAGCGCTCGGCAATGTCGGCTACGTCGGGCGTCCCCGCCCCCGCCCAGCCGCGCTCCCGCACCTTGCGCTGGAGGTAGGAGCGGAGCTTCGCGCGGGTCGTCGCGAAGCGCCCGACATACCGCAGCGCGAGCTCGTTCAGCCTCTTCTCGTCGAGCGGCGGAGCCGCGCGCTGCCTGCGTGGGGGTGCCATTGCGCCGTTTTTGTGCCACGTTTCCCGACCATCAGGAACAGCGCTGCCTGGGGACGGCGGCAAATGCTTG
>DASUXP010000067.1:0-4681 GCA_036377835.1 Sphingomicrobium sp.
ATACTGGCCATCGGCTACCCCCTGATGCGCGAGGGATAGCGGCGGCGCGCTCTCGCGCAAGCGCCTGGCCGTCGGCGGCCGTTCTCAAGAGAATCCGCGTGGCGGGGAATAAACCGGAGCCTCGCCAAGTCTTGTGGTCCGAAAGGACCGCAGAATGGACGACGATCAAGGCTCCGGCCGCCGCGACTTCCTCAAGTGCATGGCATGGGCGGGCACCGGCGCACTTTTCGCATTCAATGGCGGGATCGGCAGCTCGGTCAGTCTCGACAACGCGATTGCCGCACCCCTCGGCCGCTCATCCACCCAGCCGTTCACCTTCGTCCAGCTTAGCGACAGCCACATCGGCTTCAACAAGCCGCCCAACTCCGACGCCCGCGCGACTTTCGGCGAAGCGATCGCCAAGGTGAAGGCCCTGCCGGTGCAGCCGGACTTCATCATCCATACCGGCGACGTGTCGCAGTTCTCGAGAGACGGCGAGTTCGACGACGCGGAGCAGATGCTGAAGGCCGCCGGCCTTCCCGTGTTCTACGTCCCCGGCGAACATGACATGCTCGACCCCGACGGCGGCAAGGCGTTCCTCAATCGCTTCGGCAAAGGCAGCGTGGGCGCCGGCTGGTACAGCTTCGATCATCGCGGAGTGCACTTCGTCGCTCTCGTGAACGTCGCCGATCTCAAACCCGGCGGCATGGGCAACCTCGGTCCCGAACAGCTCAAGTGGCTGAGGGCCGACCTTGCGGGGCGATCCTCGTCGACGCCGATCGTGGTGTTCGCGCACATCCCCTTGTGGACGGTTTATGCCGATTGGGGCTGGGGCACGGACGACTCAGCCGAGGCCCTGAAGCTGCTCGCGCGGTTCGGCTCGGTCACGATCCTCAACGGACACATCCACCAGATTACGCAGAGAGTGGAAGGCCGCATTGCCTTTCACACGGCCCGTTCGACCGCCTTCCCGCAGCCCGCGCCGGGCACGGCACCGTCGCCGGGACCGCTCAAGGTCCCGGCCGATCAGCTTCACGCGATGCTCGGCATCACCGACGCCGTGTTCGTGCGCGGACAGGATCGCATCGCGCTAATCGATTCCACCCTCGCCGCCTGAAAGGAAGGCATATGTCACGTGGATTTCGTATTCTAACTTTCCAGACAGCGATCTTCGTTACCGGAGCGCTCATGCTCTCGACCCTATCGGCCATGTCGAGGGCCGCTCCCGCGCCTCGCGCCGCAACCGTCGAGATCGGGAATTTCACGTTCCAAAGCCCGGTCCTGACGGTGAAGCCCGGGACGACCGTCACCTGGACCAATGGCGACGACATCCCTCACACGGTCGTCGCCAACAATGGCGCCTTCAAATCGAAGGTGCTCGATACCGGAGACCGCTTTTCGGTCACCTTCGCCAAGGCCGGCCAATTCGGCTATTTCTGTTCCCTGCACCCGCACATGACGGGCACGATCATCGTCAAGGCGTGAGCGCAGGGGAACTGGCCGCAAGCACGTGAAGACATACTCCCCCCGTCTCTTCACCCGAATGCGCGCGGCCGGAAACGGTCCGGCGCCGGGCAGCCCCTGGTCCGGCGCCGGCCATGCCCCAACGTTCGAGGACGTGATCCTGCCGCACATCGACGGTGCCTATAACCTCGCCCGCTACCTGACCGGCGACGCGGCCCTCAGCGAAGACGTGGTGCAGGATTCGATGGTCCGCGCCTTCCGCGCGTTCGCGCAGTTCCGCGGCGGTTCGCCGAGGGCGTGGCTCTTCGCCATCGTCCGCAACTGTTGCCGCACCGCGCAAGCCGGGAGGGCCGGCGCGGTCTCCCTCGTCGTGCACGAAAGCAGCCTTGGCGAAGAAGCGGCTTTGGGCGAGCAGCCGGACCCCGGAGCCAGCCCCGAAGACGAGCTTTCGCGGAAGCAGGACGTGGAGCGTGTGCGCGCGGCGATCGAGGCGATTCCCGAGCCGTTCCGCGAGGCGGTCGTCCTGCGCGACCTCGAGGACCTTTCCTATGCCGAAATCGCAGAGGTGACCGGCGTGCCGGTGGGAACGGTGATGTCGCGCCTGTCGCGGGGCCGCGCGCTTCTCGCGAAGGCGTTGCTGCCGCCGCGCGCGGACGAGGGCGAGCAGTCAAGGAGCATGAAGTAAATGCCGGCCTGCGCTGACCAGGAATTGTTTCTCGGCGGGCTCGTCGATGGCGAGCTCGATGCCGCGAACACCGCGCTCGTGGAAGCGCACGTCGCCCGATGCGCGAACTGCCGCGAGGAGCTGGAGCGCATCGAAGCGGTGCGCGGCCTCGTCGGTTCGACGGGCGTGCGCCACGCGGCGCCGGACGAGCTGCGCCGGCGGATCGCTGCGATGCCGGAGCTTGCCACCAAGGCAGCGAACGAGAACCGCCTCCCCCGCTGGCTGGGCCCGGCGGCCGGCGGGGCCCTCGCGGCTGCCGCCGCCATGTTCATCATCACCGGTCCCGTGCAGCAGCAGGCGCTGATGGACGAGCAGATCGTCTCCGGGCACGTGCGCTCGCTTCAGCCCGGTCACCTCATCGACGTGCAGACCACCAACCAGCATATCGTCAAACCGTGGTTCAACGGCAAGGTCGACCTTGCGCCGCCGGTGCCCGACCTCGCCGACCGCGGCTTCCCGCTGATCGGCGGCAGGCTCGACTCCATCGATGGAAAGACGGTGCCGGTGATCGTCTACAAGCGCCGGCTGCACACGGTGAACGTCTTCGTCTGGCCGGCCGAGCAGGCGCGCAGCCGCGACTTCGTGCGGGACGGATTCGCGGTGCGCGAATGGAGCCGCAACGGCCTTCGCTTTGCCGCTATCTCCGACATCCCCGCCGGCGAGCTGCAGCAGTTCGAGCAGCTCTTCATCCAGCGGGCGGGCTGACCTTTAGTCGACCTTGCGGATCGTGCCTTCGACGCTGGCGAACTTGAGGCCGAACTTGCGCACGTTCACCCGGTTGGAGAGGGTGCGCGCGTCCTGCATTTCGAGCTGCTGGGTGACGTGGAGCCCGCCCTTCATGGTGTAGCGGATGGTCGCCGTCGCCCCGTCCACCCGGACGTCGACGGGTCCGACCGCGTCGCTGAGCGCGCCGGTGTAATGGCCCGGGCCGACGAGCTTCATCACCCATTTGCGCGTGCGCACCGGCTTGCCCTCCTCGCGCACCGTATCGATCAGCACGAAGTCGCCCCGGTCGCCCTTGCCGCCGAAGCTGTCGACTACGAGCTTCGATGGTTTCTTGAGCGCGATGCGCATCACGTTCTCGGCATGGGTCTTGCCGGTAAAGAAGCCGAGCATGTCGAGCTTGGGCGCGGGTGCCGCAGCCGCAGTGCCCGCTACGAGGAGCGCGATCGCGCCGACTCCGAATTTCATTGCCGTCCCTCCAGAAGCGCGTCGACGACGCCCGGATCGGCGAGCGTGGACGTGTCGCCAAACCCTGTCGTCTCGCCCTCCGCGATCTTGCGCAGGATGCGGCGCATGATCTTGCCCGAGCGGGTCTTGGGCAAGGCCGGCGTGAAGTGGATCTTCTCGGGAGCGGCGAGGGCGCCGATGTCGCGGCGGACTTCCTGGACCAGCTCCTTGCGCACCTCGTCGCTTCCCTCCTCGCCGGCGTTCAAGGTCACGAAGGCGTAGATGGCCGTGCCCTTGATCTCGTGAGGAAAGCCGACGACCGCCGCCTCGGCGACCTTCGGGTGCGCCACGAGCGCGCTTTCGACTTCCGCCGTTCCGACGCGGTGGCCGGAAACGTTGATCACGTCGTCGACGCGGCCCGTGATCCAGTAATAGCCGTCCTCGTCGCGTCGGCAGCCGTCGCCCGTGAAGTAGAGGCCGGGATAGGTCTTGAAGTAGGTTTCGAAGAAGCGCTGGTGATCGCCCCAGACGGTGCGCATCTGCCCGGGCCATGAGGCGGCGAGGCACAGATTCCCGCTTGTCGCGCCCTCCAGCACCTTACCCTCGGCATCGACCAGCAGCGGATGGACCCCCGGCAGCGGCCGCGTGGCAGAGCCGGGCTTCATCGGCGTTGCGCCGGGGAAAGGGGAGATGAGCGCGGCACCGGTCTCCGTCTGCCACCAGGTGTCGATGACCGGGCAGCGGCCGTCGCCGACGGTCCGCCAATACCAATCCCAGGCCTCGGGATTGATCGGCTCCCCGACGGTCCCGATCAGCCGAAGCGACTTGCGGCTGTACTGCTTCACCGGCCCGTCGCCCTCCCGCATCAGAGCGCGGATGGCGGTCGGGGCGGTGTAGAAGATCGTGACCCCGAGCCGGTCCACCGTCTCCCAGAAACGGCCGAAGTCGGGATAATTGGGAACGCCGTCGAACATGATGCTCGTCGCGCAATTCATCAGCGGGCCGTAGACGACGTAGCTGTGGCCGGTGATCCAGCCGACATCGGCGGTGCACCAGAAGATGTCGCTTTCCCGATAGTCGAAAACCCAGTCGAACGTCGCCGCAGCCCAGACCGAATAGCCGCCGACCGTGTGCACGACGCCCTTCGGCTTTCCTGTCGATCCGGACGTGTAGAGGATGAACAATGGGTCTTCGGCATCCATCACTTCCGGCTCGCATTCCGTCGCGAGGCCGTCGCGGAGCGCGGAAAAGCTGAGGTCGCGGCCTTCCTTCATCGGGACGTCGGCTCCGGTCCGGGTGACGACGATCACGGTTGCGACGTCGCGATGCTCGAGCGCCTGGTCG
>DASUXP010000068.1:0-8182 GCA_036377835.1 Sphingomicrobium sp.
GACCGCCTGGCACAGGCACGATCCCGCGGCGCTCGCGCGGCTGGTCGCGGCATGGGTGGAATTCGATTTCGCGTGGCCGCCGCCGAGCACTCCGCCGAGCATTCCCGTCGGGCCTCCGGCCGCGGCCGGTGAGGCCGAGAGCACCACAGCGGTCCCGGCGATGAGGATGGATTTGCGCATGATCTCCTCCTTTTGCAGGAGGGACGGGACGTCCCGCCCCTACTGTCGGAGAACGACAGCAGGAGGCGGTTTCATCCTCTGCGGATCATTTGGCGCGGAATACCCTGGGGTCGATGCGGCACTGGGCACAGACGATCCCGCGGCCGACCCGGCCCTTGCCGGGCACGGCTTCGGCGGCGAGCCTCTGATAGGAGCCGGTGAGCGCCAGGCGGGCCGCCGCGAGCGGCGCCGCGAAGCTGGTCCCGCGCACCCGGGTGTAGCCGCGGCCGGGCAATGCCGCGGCCATGTCGGCCCCCGGCGCGGCGAAGTCGAGATGGAGCGACTTGCCGGCTTCGGGGAGCGCGTGGCCGCGCGCGTCGACGGCGGTCACGGCGACGACTCCGGGATAGGACGCGGGATATTGGGGCGGCGCTGCTGGTCCGTCGTTGCCGACCGCGGCGGTGACCGCGATTCCCCGAGCGCGAAGCGCGGCGATGGCGCGGGAGAGGATTCGGTTGTCAGGGCCGACCAAGCTGATGTTGATAACCGACGGGCGCTTGGACGCGGCCCAGCCGAGCGCGCGGACGATGTTCGCGACCGAGCCCGCGGCAGGGTTCCCGCCATAGACGTCGGCGACGTAGAGCTGCGCTCCGCGCGCGGCGCCGTGGAACGGGCCCTGCTCGCCGACCAGCAGCGACCCGACGGCGGTGCCGTGCCCGGTCGGCTGGGGAGTGCCGGCGAAGCCGCGCTGCTCGATGCTCGCGCGGGCGAGCGACGGGTGGGCGGCGACGCCGCCGTCGATTATCGCAATGCGCTGCCGTCCGGGCCGCGGCGCCGACGCGGCCAGGGCCGCCCCGAAGGCGGGCAGAAGGGCACCGCCGGCCGGCTCATAGACGTGATCATAGTCGACCTGGAGTGCGGGAGCGGCCTTGCGCAGCACGTTCATCGCCTGGCGCACGTTCATTCCGCGCGGGACGCCGAGCTTGACCAGCTGGATTCCGAGGTCGGGGATGAATTCGCTGCCGACAACGGCAAAGCCCGCGCGACCCGCGGCGCGCAGCGACACTGCGTCGGGATTGGCCGCGACGAGATCGAGGCGCTGGACCGGGAGTCCCCGCGGGTCCAGGTCGAGCGTGGCCCGGTTGGCGGCGACCATCGCCCGGAAGCGAAGCATGCGCAGGTCCGCCTCCTGTTCGGGAGTCATCGAGGACAGGCCGATGGGCTGCACGGTGGCCAGGCGATCGAGGCTGACCTGTTCGAGCAGGTCGTCGCCGATTCCGTTGCCGAGCAGCGAGTCGCTGATGGTGTTGACCTGGAGGCTCGAGAGCCGGCCGCTGAGTCCGCCGCTGCCGCCGAGGCCGCCGCTGCCTCTGCCACCGCCTCCGCCACCACCACTCAGGGCGCCGCCGACCGCGCCGGTGACATTGCCGATGGTGCCGGTGGCCCCACCGACTGTGCTGCCAATGCCGCCTGTGACGCCGCCAACGACCCCGCCCACGGCGCCGCCAATCCCGCCGAGCTGTGCGGACGCGGGCGCGGAAATAATGAGAGCGGCAATGGCTGAGACGAAAAGTCGGGAAGACCTGGACATGGCTCAAGCCTCCGGTTTTGCGTTTAGCTTCCGAAGGATGAAACGCACGACAACGGTCGTTTCATCCCGCATGAGGTGGAATGGGTCAGAGTTTCTCGTTTCAGGACGAGCTTGCGGCGCTGCTCCCGCGGCTTCGCCGGTTCGCTCACGCCCTGAGCCGGAGCCCGGCCGACGCGGACGATCTGACGCAGATGACCGTGGAGCGCGCACTCCGTTCGAGCGCGCGGTGGCAGCCGGGGACTCGGCTCGACAGCTGGCTTTACCGGATCATGCGCAATCTGTGGATCGACACGGTTCGTGCGCGAGCGCGCAAGGAGAGGGTCGAGGCGCCTGCAGAGGACGCCGAGCGGATCGGCGAGGACCCGAGGCGCGGAATGGACGCGGCGATCGAGCTGCAGCGGGTGATGGCGGCGATGCAGCGCCTGCCCGACGAGCAGCGCGAAGTGGTCGCGCTGATCCTCGTCGAGGGGTTCGGCTACCGCGAAGCCGCGGACATGCTGGAGCTACCGATCGGAACGGTCTCGAGCCGGCTGGTGCGGGGTCGAACCGCGTTGCTGGCGATGGTGGGTGAGGTGGAATGACGAGCGGGGACGAACGTTTCTTTGCGTGGCTCGATGGCGAGCTGCCGCCGGCGGAAGCGGCGGAGGTGGCGGCGCGGGTTGCCGCCGATCCCGAACTGACCCGCCGCGCCGAGGAGCACCGCGCGTTGAACGCCCGCGTGAAGGGCGCGTTCGAACCGATTGCGCGGGCGCCGGTGCCAGAGCGCCTGACCCGGCCACTCGACCGCCGCGCGGCGCCGGTCATTAATTTCGGTGCAAGGGCCGGCCGCAAGCGCTCGTGGGGTCCGCCGCAATGGGCGGCGATGGCCGCGACGCTGGCGATCGGGCTGCTCATCGGGACCCTGGTCCCGCGGGGCAGCAGCGCACCCGTCGACGTGCAGGGCGGTCGTATCTACGCCGCCGCCGCGCTCGACCATTCGCTGACGACCGAGCTCGCCAGCGCCCCGTCCGGCGACACGCGCATCGGTCTGACCTTCCGCGACAAGAGCGGGACCGTCTGCCGCAGCTTCACCGAGCCGGGCGCCAGCGGCCTCGCTTGCCGCGATGGCAGGCGCTGGCAGGTGCGCGGGCTGTTCGCGGCGCCCGAGGGCCAATCGAGCGATTATCGGATGGCGGCGGGCATGGACCCGAACCTCGCGGTGCTGGTCGATTCGACGATCGCCGGCGAGCCGTTCGACGCGGCGGCCGAGCGCGCGGCGAAGGAAAAGGGCTGGCGCTAGTCGCCGACGTGCTCGGGTTTGCCCTTGCGCTTGGTCGTGGCCATTTTCTCGAGCTCTTTCTCGCTCATCGACATCATCGATTTCGACGCGCCCTTGAGCTCGCTCTTGGGCGTATCGCCGCGCTTGGCGGACAATGCCGCTCCAGCGGCTTTCTGCTGAGACTTGGACTTGGCGGGCATGTCGTGTCGCTCCTTCAACGGGGTCCGCGAATGAAACGCTCCGCCCGTCCGAAGGCTTCGCCGCCCGGCGCGTCCATCCCTCCCGCCGCCGGAACATGCGCCTCGCGGGCGAGTTCGCGGTCGCACGCCCGTTGACGATGCTCTTGCGCAACTCGGCCCATCTCGACAGATGGGACCGGTATTGAAACGATCTTCGTTACAGCGCTGGAGATCATGCTTGCACAAGGCCGCGCCACAACCAGGGAGCGAAGCGTGAAGCGTCACAATCGAAAGATCGCGCTTGTTACGGGGGGCGCCGGTTTCATCGGCTCGAACCTTTGCGACCGTCTCGTCGCCGAAGGGTCGCACGTCATTTGCCTCGACAATCTCCAGACCGGGCGCATGGAGAATTTGCGGCATCTGAAAAGGAAGAAGAATTTCGAGTTCGTCGAGCATGACGTGATCGACGGCCTGCCGCCGTGGCTTCGCGGCGGGCGCACCCGCGTCACCCACATCTACCACCTCGCCTGCGCCGCATCGCCGCCCCATTACCAGGCGGACCCGGAACATACCTTGCTCACCTGCGTGCTCGGCACACGGAACCTTCTGCGGCTCGCAGAGGAAACCGGCGCGCGCCTGCTTTTGACATCGACCAGCGAGGTCTATGGCGATCCTGAAGCCCATCCGCAGGCCGAAGGTTATCGCGGATCGGTGAACTGCACCGGTCCGCGTGCCTGCTACGACGAGGGCAAGCGCGCCGCCGAAACCCTGGCGTTCGACTTCCTGCGCGCCGGCCGCGCCGATGTCCGCGTCGCGCGGATCTTCAATACCTACGGCCCGCGCATGCGCTGCGACGACGGGCGCGTCGTCTCCAACTTCATCTGCCAGGCGCTGTCGGGCGAGGACATCACGATCAACGGCAATGGCGGGCAGACTCGAAGCTTTTGCTACGTCGACGACATGATCGAGGGCCTGGCCCGCCTCATGGACAGCCACGCCGCCGCGGGCATGCCGGTCAACCTCGGCAACCCGCGCGAGCTTACCATGACCCAGTTCGCCGATGCCGTCTTGGCGATGACGGGCACGCGCTCGAAGATCGTCCACCGGCCGTTGCCCCAGGACGACCCGTTTCGCCGCAAGCCCGATATCGGCCGCGCGATCGCTTTGCTCGACTGGCGACCGGCGATCGACCTGGAGCAGGGTCTGCAATGGACCATCGACTGGTTCGAGGACGAACGGAACCGCGTCGCCGCTCCGATGTACGTGGACGCTCCGGCCATCGCCACGGCCGCCGAATAGCCGGCTGGAATCCTATGAGCGCACGCTGATCACCAGCCGTTGACACGCTCCCACATGGCGACGACCTCATCGCCGCCTTCCGTCACATGGTAGCGGTCGTAAGCCGCGGCGGTGGCGCAGGCGTGGTTGGGCAGGATCTTGAGCCGCGCGCCGACCGGGAATCGAGAGACGTCCAGTTTGCCGTCGCGCGCGGTGACGATGCCATGCTCCTGGTTGGTGGCGGAGACGATGAGGCCGTCGATCGGCTCTCCGCTGACCGGGTCGGCGACCAGTCCGTAGCCATAATCGACGGGCATGTCCGCCGTGCCGCGGTCGCGGCTGAGCGCGAGGAAGCCGGCGTCGACCAGCAGGCGACCCGGCTTTTGGCCGATGACGCTGGCGAGCACGCCGACAGCGATGTCATCGATGGAACACGTGCCGAGCTCCGCCTGGACGAGGTCACCGAATGCATAAACCCCGACCCGTGCTTCGGTGACTCCGGTGAGGTCCCGGGCGTAGCTGATCGTGGGCGTCGAGCCGACGCTGACGATGGGACAAGCCCAGCCTTCGGCTCGCAGCCGTTCGGCCGCACGAACCGTGAGCGAGCGCTCCTGCTCCGCCATCGCCTCAAACTCGGCGCGCGTGCGGCAATCGTATGACGCGCCGGCGTGGGTCATCACGCCGACGAGGCTGTCACCCAGCGCGCGGCCGATCTCGACCAGCATCGGGTCGTCGGCCGCGACTCCAGCGCGATGGCCGTCGCTGTCGATCTCGATCAACACCTCGATCGGTACATTTTCCGCCGCCGCAAACGCCCGCACCGTCTCTGCCGCTTCGAGCGAATCGAGGATGATCCTGAGCTGGCACCCGGCGCGGATCAGGGCCGCGACTTCGGGCAGCTTCACCGGAGCGATCCCGACCGCGTAGAGAATGTCGCTGACGCCGCGATCGAAGAAGTAGCGTGCCTCGGCGAGCGTCGAAACGGTGATCGGAATGTTGGCGCCCGCGGAGAGGACGCGCAGCACGTCGATCGATTTCGACGTCTTCACATGCGGACGAAGCGTCACTCCAAGGTCACGCACGCGCTCGCGCATCCTCTCCGCGTTGCGCTCGAGCCGAGGCAGGTCGAGGAGCAGAGCTGGAGTGGGAAGCTCAAGGATGGTGCCCAGGGGCGGAATCGAACCACCGACACCGTGATTTTCAGTCACGTGCTCTACCAACTGAGCTACCTGGGCTCTTGGAAGCGGGCAGGGCGCCCGTTCAAGCGACCGGCTCCCTACCGGTCGTCACCATCGCTGTCCACCCTTTCGGGGTCGGCCGGCGGGCCAGGAAGGCGATAGCCTTCGCCGAGCCATTTCAACAGGTCGCGGTCCTTGCAGCCGCGGCTGCAGAAGGGTGCATGGTCGGGGCTCTCCGGCTTGCCGCAGATCGGGCAGGCCTGGGGCTTGTCAGCAGCTTTCGGCATATCCGCCGGACATGGGGAGGGCGGGGTCGGCACGCAAGCCGATTGCGCCGCCGAGCTGACGCTCCAGCGTGGCGATCCAGCCAGGCCTCGATTCGAGCAGCGAGATGAGTGCCGGGTGGGCCACAAGCCGCTTTGGGCCCGGCCCTTCGAAAGCGGCGCGGCGGAGCAAGGCGCGAACCTCGAAAGCGGCGCGGTCGCCTGCGAGCTCGATGAACGATGCGCGACGCCGCGGCCGGACGACCTGGACGAAGCCGAAGCCGTTGACCGCGGTGCGCTCGAACGACTGCGGAAGGTGGCGGTCGATCGCCTCGCCGGCGGACTGGCGCGCTGCCTTGCCGCCGGCCGTCGGGAGATCGATGCCGATCGATCCGCCGATATCGAGGCGGCGTATCGCTCGCGCAGCGGCGGCGGCCCCGGCAATGGCCAGCTCTTCCGATGGCAAATAGCCGTCGACATCGATTACCGTCATCGCGCGCGTGACCTCGATCGACAGCTCGCCCCCGGCAAAGCGCACGACGCCGCTGTGCGCTTGCTCGACCAGCTCGTTCCATCCGAGGCTCGCGAGCTCGTCTTTCGGAGCGGGGAAGGGGAGATCGCGGCCGCCTGGCGCCGCGGGCTCTGCGGCCGCATCGGCGGCAAAGCGCGCAAGCGGCCGCTTCCACGGCTCGCTTCCGGGGATGGCGGAACGCGACACTTCGAGGTGCATCGATGCCCCTTCGCTCACTCCCGGCGCTCCCCGTGGGAGAAGATATTCGGTGCCCTGCTCGTCGGTGGCGATAGCGTTGCGGCCGTTGATTCCAGTGGCGGTTAGCCTCGCGGCGAGCCGGCTTCCCGAGGGCACCACGCCATCGAGCTCGATCCGCGCTTCGACGATCTCGCCGTCCTCCACCAGCGCGAAGCGGGTCTCGCCGATCCCGCGTTCGATCAGCCATTCAGGCAATCGCGTATCCCGCCGACTTCAGCAGCACCCGCGTTTCGGCGAGCGGCAGGCCGACGACATTCGAATAGCTCCCGGCGATGTGGCGGACATAGACCTCGCCATAGCCCTGCAGCGCATAGCCGCCGGCTTTGCCGCGCCATTCGCCGTGGGATGCGTAATGGTCGATTTCCTCATCGCTCAGCCGCTTCATCGCGATCATCGTCTCGACCAGCCGTTCACGGATTCCGTTTCCGGGAACGGCCAGCGCGACTCCGGTCAGGACGCGGTGGCGGCGTCCCGACAGCAACCGCATGCAGGCGCGCAGCGTTTCGTCGTCCTCGACCTTGGGCAGGATTCTGCGGCCGACGGCGACGACCGTGTCGGCCGCGAGCACGAGCGCATCGGGCTCCTTTGCTGCGACAGCTTCGGCCTTCTCCCGCGCCAGCCGTGGGGCATGGACCCGCGGAAGCTCGCCTTTGGGAACGCTTTCGTCGACGTCGGCCGGCAGGACCGCGTCGGGGGTCACTCCGATGCGCGCGAGCAAGTCGAGGCGGCGCGGGCTCGCCGAGGCGAGGATCAGCCGCATGGGAGCGCCCTAACCGGTGTAGCCGGGCGGGCCACTCCGGCCGGGCATGAAGCGATAAGTGATGCGGCCCTTGGTGAGGTCGTAGGGCGTCAGCTCGACCAGCACTTCGTCGCCGGTCAGCACGCGGATGCGGTTCTTCCGCATCTTGCCGGCGGTATGCCCGAGTATCTCGTGGCCATTCTCGAGGCGGACGCGGAACATCGCATTGGGCAGCAGCTCGACGACCTGCCCACGCATCTCGAGTAATTCTTCCTTGGCCAAAAGATCGGTCTCCCTGAGGGCGGAAAAGTCGCGGAGGCTTAGCGGCGCAAGCTGCAAAAGGGAAGGCGCGGCTCAGATGGTGAGCACGGTCGAGCCGGCGGTTTCGCGCGCCTCGAGGGCGCGGTGGGCCTCGGCGGCGTCCTCGAGGCGGAATCGCTGCTTGACCTCGATCCTCACCTTGCCGCTCTGCACCACCTCGAACAGTTCGTTGGCGGCACGCTCGAGCTCGTCGCGCGCGGCGATGTAGTTGAACAGAGTCGGGCGGGTGAGGAACAAGGATCCCTTCTGCGACAGCAGCAGCGGCGAGAAGGGCTCGACCGGCCCAGACGCGTTCCCGAAGCTGACCATCAGCCCGCGCGGAGCGAGGCAATCGAGCGAGCGGATGAAGGTGTCCCGGCCGACCGAATCATAAACGACGGGGAGCTTGCGCCCGCCCGTGATGCGCTCGACCTCGCTGACGAAATCCTCGCGGGTGTAGACGATCGG
>DASUXP010000069.1:0-4270 GCA_036377835.1 Sphingomicrobium sp.
TTCACATTACCCTTCCCGGGGAGGAGTGCGTCGCCATCTTCGCACTCCTCTTTTTTTGCCCGCTCGAGGAACCCTAAAAGGTGCCGCGGATCGACAGCGAGAAGAGCGGGCCGACCAGCTGGTTGTGCCGTTCGTAGAAGAGCAGGGGCGAGCGGTCGCGATAGCCGTCGTACACGTGCCGGTAGAACAGGTGGCGGCCGTTCAGCACGTTGTCGACGGTGAAGCGCACCTTCAGGCCGAGCAGGTCCTTGTGCTCGATATAGCCGCCGACGATCCACGGCAGGTCGAGGTTGCGCTGCACCTCGGTCAGGAAGACGTAGCGCTCGTAATGCTGATATTGCGCATAGGCGCTCCAGGCGAGCTGCGTGCCGGGGATGTCATGCCGCACCTGGGCGCTGAAGAAGGCGTCGAGGACTCCGCTGATCGGCCGCTTCGTGCCAACTAGCGGGTCCTTGACCGAGGTCCATTCGCGCTGGAGCGTGAGGTCGAGCTTGGCGCCCTTCCACCCCATCGGGTCGAGGTTGATCGTGCTCACGCTCTCGAATCCGTAGCGGTCGGCGCGCGGCAGGTTGCCGATGCCCTCCTGGTTGTCGCCAATCGGGATGACGTCGACGATGTCCTCGACCCGGAAATACCAGCTGCGCAGGCTGGTCTTGCCCCAGGGCCCGAGGTCGTGCGCGATCTCGGTCTCGACTTCCCAGCTCTGCGGCGGGACGAGGTCGGGGTTGCCGGCATTCTCGCGGTCCTGGCTGAGCTGGGGCTGGGCGAGGAAATCGTAGAAGCTGATCTGCCCCACGCGGCGGCGCAGTTTCAGGCTGACGTCCCAGCCCTTGGCCGGGCGCCAGCCGAAGGTCACGCTTCCCTTGGGGCGGAAGAACTTGCGCGCCGCCTGGTCGTCGGGCGTCCGGTCGAGGCGCGAGATTTCGGCGCCGGCGGCGACCTGCAGGTCGAGGTTCGACGCCAGCGGCCGGCTCAGCGTGGCGATGCCTTCGTAGCGGGTCTCGGTGACCTTGCCGGTGCCCTCGGGGAACGGCACTTCGACGAACTCGCCATCGGTGAGCTGGAACAGCCCGCCCTTCTGGTCGAGCGAATTATAGGCCCGCTCGAACGACACCTGCCAGTCGTTCTTGCCCGTGTGCCAGTGATATTCGCCGCGGCCGATCGTCTCGCCAATATGCGTGTCGCGGCTGAAGCGGGTGCCGATCGGGTCGGCGCCGCTGGTGTCGAAGAAGAGGATCTGGGTGGTGACGAGCGGCTCGTGCTCCCAGTGGCGCACGCCGATCAGCTTCAGCCGCCCGGGGCCGAGGCGGAACTCGTAATCCGCGTTGATGTCGGCGAGGTAGCCGGCGAGCTTCTGGACGTTGGTGCGGTGGCGCTCCTCGCCCGTCGCGAGCAGCCGCCGGTCGCGTCGGTGCACCGGGTTCCAGTAGGGCGTGTAGCCGAGCGTCAGATTGCCGACGGACGAGCCGGGTCCGTCATAGCCGAGCTTCACCTGGAAGTTGGGCGCTTCATATTCGGAGTGGTAGACCTCGTGCCGGGTCTCGGTGATGGTGCCGTCGGCATCGGAGATCCAGATCGGCCCGCCGAAAGCGCCGCGGCCGTAGCCGTTCTTCAGCGACAGGGTGTAGTCGAGCGGCCCGGTCTTGCCCGAATAGCTGATCGACCCGCCGAAATATTCGGGCTTGGCATAATGCGCTCGCCAGCTCGGATTCCATTCGAACTGGCCGGAGGATTTCGCGCCCGCCTTGAGCACCACGTTGGCGACCTGGCCGGAGAGGCCTGCGATGCCGAGGCTCGCCGCGTCGACGATCTCGATCCGCTCGACGCTGGTCGCGGCGATGCGCTGCAGCTGGTCGACCGCCCCGCCCGACTTGTTGGCGATTCGCTCGCCGTTGATCAGGACGTTCTCCTGCGCCTGGCCGAGCCCGCGCTGGCTGTTGTCGTTGGTGCGGATGGTGAAGCCCGGCACCTGGGCGAGCATGTCGAAGGCGGTCTTGGGCGCGAAGCGCGCGAAGTCGGCCGGGACATAGGTCTTCTTGGCCGCCGCGGTCGCGGGCGTCGCCGCGGTCTGGGCCATCGCGGGCGCAGTCAGGGCGCCGGCCAGCGCTGCGGTCGCGAGCAGGGCCGGCCTGAAACTACGCGGATACTGGGCCATGTCGTGAAACTCCCCCGTTTTCAATGATCAGCGGGCGCGCGGCGGGAGTCCAACCGCTTTTATGCGAACGGCCTGGTCGGGCGACGGATGGCTGATCCCGGCCCGCTCGAGCGACTGGATGAACTCGGGCGTGACATCGAGCGCCTTCAGCTCGACGAGCGTGTCCACGGCAAGCCCGCGATAGCCGATGCGCTCGAACCCGGCGACGAATTCGGGCGTGATGTTCAGCGCCTTCATCTGCACCAGCTCGTCGGCGGGGAGATTGGCATAGCCGATGCGCACGAAGCCGCCGATCCATTCGGGGCTGATGTCGAGGGCCTTGAATTCGATCAGCGAGCTGGTCGTCTCGGGGCGGTAGCCGGCGCGGGCGAGGTCGCGGATGTAGCCGCCGCTGACGTCGAGCGCCGACATCGCGATATAGTCGCTCAGGGACGGGACCGGGTAGCGCGCCGCCGCGAGCGCATCGATCAGCTCGGCATGGGCATCGACCGCCATTAGCGCGAACCCTTGCTCCTCGGTCGGGCGCTGCATCCCGCGGCTGACCAGCAGGTTGCTGAACACCGCGTTGGGCGTGAACCGGCACGAGCCGTTGGCATAACCGCCGCCGCCGTTGCCCGAGCAGTCGAGCCGCCCGGCCTCGCGCGTCAGGCTGAACGCCACCGGCCCGTTGCCGCGGCCGCGCAGCTGGCCGAGGTCGAGCCCGGCGAATTCGGTCGCGGCGAAGCTGGTCGACCAGTCGGTGTCGTCGCGGTCGCCGCGGCGGTCCATCTCGAAGCTGGCGCGAATCTTGTCGCTGGTCCGCACCGGCTGCAGCTTGAAGGTGAGGGTGCTCGACGCGGCGAGCAAGCTCACCGGGCCGGCGACGCAGGCCGACGACACGGCCACGCCGGCAAGCACGAGGGCGGCGAAGAAGCTGAGCAGACGGGTCATGGTCACTCTCCTTTTCTCTGGGGCAGGCAAGCCTTCCCCGTTCGCCTCTTTCGAGGCGTCACTTCAGTCGGTCTTCATTTCGAAGCTTCGGCCGTTGGACGGCGCGGCTCAGCCGCCTGGATCTTCGTCCGGCTCTTCTGGCGGCTGGGGCGGGTGCGGCGGGCGCGCCGGCTGGCCCGGCTGGACCGTGACCCGCACCCGGCCGATCGAATCGAGCACTTCGGCGGTGATGCCGTGGGCCTTCAGCTCGATCAGCTGGTCCGGCCCGAGCACGCGAATGCCGCGCTTGCGGTACTTGACGGCGAACTCCGGCGTGATCCCGACCGCCTTCATCTCGGCATAATCGTCCACGTCGCCGCGGAAACCCGCCGCCGCCATGCGGCGGACGTAGGCCCCGCTCAGCCCCAGCGCCCGGGCCTGGACCAGATCGTCCGGCGACAGGTTGCGCAGCCCGGCCGAGGCCAGCTCGCGCACATATTCGGGGGTCACTCCGACCGCGCGCATCGCGACCGCGTCGTCGGGGTCGAGGTTGCGCAGGCTCGGCGCCGCGGCGCGGATCGCGGCGAGATATTCGGGCGTGACCCCGACCGCCTTCATCTCGATTGCCGTGTCGATCACCGAGCGCTGGCCGCGCGCCTGCCGCCGCGCCTCGCGCGCGGCGTCACGGGCGTCGCGCGCTTGCTCGCGCGCGGCCTCGGCAGCGGCGAGCTGGGCGTCGAGGGCGGGCTGCAGATCGTCGCGCGCCTGGATCGCGCCGGTCGCCGCGGCGATCGAGGTGGAGACGCCTTGCTGGATGATGCTGGGCAGGTCGGCGGGCACTTGCGTGGCCGAGCCGGCCAGCCGCGCCCCGCCGCCTTCGTCCGCGGCCTTGCTCCCGCCCGGGGTCAGCGTCAGCGCGGCGAGCGGGGCCGCGACCAGCATCGCCCCGGCGAACATGCCGAGCGCGAACGACCGCGCCACCGGCCCGCGCCGCGACTTGGGATCGAGCACCCGCGCCACCCGGCGGGCGAGCGAGCCCTTGCCCGGCGCCACGCCGTGCGCGCCGATCAGGAGGCCGCGGCACTCGTGGCGGGCGATCCCCACCAGCAGCTGCGCATAATCGGTGTCGGCGACGTCGGCCGCGAGCACGCTGTCGTCGGCCGCTTCCTCGCGCAGCTGGTGCGCCTCGCGGGCGAGCAGCCACAC
>DASUXP010000070.1:0-5214 GCA_036377835.1 Sphingomicrobium sp.
ATCGCCGCGGGCTCGATCACGGCGCAGGCGAATGGCGAAGGCGGGAACGGCACCGCTTTGGCAGGGGGCGGGTTTGGCGGCACTGCCAAGGTATTGGCGCATGCAGGTTCGTCGATCTCGACCGGCAATTTGATGAGCAGCGCGACCGGCCTCGGCGGCGACGGCCCGAATGGCGCGCTCGGTCTCGGCGGGGACGCCCAGGCGGGCGCCGTCGAGCTCGACGGAAGGCTGACCGCCACCGGCCTCGTCACTGTGAACGCCAGCGGGACCGGCGGCACGGGAAGCGCAACCGGTACTGGCGGCGACGGCTACGGCGGCTCCGCCGCCTTGTACGCGGGCGTCGGCGATACCAGCGGCGGTGGGGCGACGGTCACGATCAACAATGCGCAGGTGCTGGCCAACGGCACCGGCGGCGCCGGCGGCACCGGCGGCACCGGATACGGCGGTGGCGATCCGGCCGAGACGGGCGGAGTTCAGATCGGCGCCCGGATGGGGACGCTGACCATAAACGGTTCGCTGACCGCATTCGCCGAAGGGATCGGCGGCGCCTCGTCGAACGGGGTCGGCGGGCAGGGGCTCGGTGGCAATATCCTCGTCGGCGCGAACTTCGCCGGTGACGTGGGCACGGGCACGGTCAATCTCGGCCACACGGACCTTTGGGCGGTTGGCATCGGCGGTAATGGCGGCGGTTCGGGCAACGCCGGCGGAGCTGGATTTGGCGGCCTCGTGCAGGTGCTCTCGCCGACTGCGGATTCAAGGCTCAACGCGACAGCCTTGTCGCTTCATGCCGGAGCTAATGGCGGCGTCGGCGGCAACGGCGCGACTGGCGGGGCCGGCGGCGACGCGACTGGCGGTCATGCGCTGATCGACATCGGCGCGGGCATCGCCAATCTCGGCGATACGCAGAGCTTCGCACGCGGCGTTGCCGGTACTGGCGGCACCGGGTCGAGTGGGGCCGGCGGCGCCGGCGGCGACGGCTTTGCCGGCCTCGTCGAGCTGAACGTATCCGCGAGCCTGACTGGCACCTCCTATCAAGGCCATGCGCAGGCGAATGGCGGCACAGGAGGAGCCGGCACGACCCAGGGCGCCGGTGGGTCGGCGCAAGGCGGCAGCGCCTATTTCAACGTCTTCTCGGGTGGCGATGCGGCGCTCACCGGCGCTGTCTCGCTCGATGCATCGGCGATCCGCGGCACCGGCTCGAGCTTGGGCGATGCGCTTGGCGGGCTTGCCGAACTGTTCGTCGCGGATTCGTTCAGCGCTGGCGCCTTTACCGCCGTGTCGAACGGCAGCGACGCGGGAACGGTGCACGTCATCGTCGAAGACGGCGGCCTCGCCGACCTCGGAGTCGCGCAGCTGACCGCAAATGGATCGAACGGCGGGTCGATCCTGATCGACATCGGCGGCGTGCCGCTCGTCCTCACCGATGGCATCGGCACGCTCGCGCTCGATAACACCGCACTCACCGCCGACAGTCTGGCGGTGAACACCAGCGGCGACGCCACCATCACTAGCCACAATGGCGCGAGCATCGACGTCGCGGGCATCTTCTCGGCAAATGTTACCGGCGACATGTCACTCGATGATGTCGACGGAACCGCTGTGGTCCGCGCGGACGTAATCGATTTCAACGCCAACAGCTTCACCAGCACGTTCGACATCCTCGGCCGCATGATCGACATTTCGACGATTCTCGGTCTCGATGTGACCACGACCCTGCTCGACGCCGACGAGACCCTCAATCTCTCGGCCGGCGGCGACCTCACCGCGGGCGACCTCGACGCGGGGCTCGCGATCAATCTCAATGCCGGCAACGATATCAACGCCGGCGACCTGACCTCGGGCGGGACGATCGACGTCTTCGCGAACAATAACGTGACGCTCGGCGACCTCACCGCGGTCGGCCAGGCCGACCTCGATGCCGGCTCGAATATCCTGGGCAACCTGGTGTTCGGCGATGCCCATGTCGGCGTGCTCGATTTCTCGGCCGACGGCACCGTCACCGGCGGCAACATCGTCGCTACCAACAAGGCCACCGGCGACGCCGGCGGCGCGATCGTGCTCGGCGACATCACCGTCGGTCCGGGCCTTCCTTCGGACAGCAGTGATTTCTCGGTGGGAATCGGGTCGGAAACGTCGATCCGGGTAGGCAACGTCCAGGGCGTCGACCGGGTTGGCTTCGCCACTCTCGGCGACCTCACCACCGGCAACATCACCGCGGGATCGCTGTTCATGGCGCTGGTCAGCGGCGACATCACCATCGGCTCGGTGACGACTGCCGCGGACGGGCGGGTTTACATGGCCGACGCCTCGATGTTCATCGCCGCCGGCGGCGGAGGCAACGACGAGACCGATGACTTCGATGTGTCACAGGTGCTCGGTGCCGCGCCAGTGCCGACGGGCGGATCGATTACCATCAACGGACCGGTATCGACCGGCAGGTTCCAGGCGGCGGCGGGCGTCGATTTCGAGTCCGCGGCAATCACCGCCGGGCAATCGATCGAGATCGGCGCGGGCAACGACATCGCTACCGGCGATCTCAACGCCGGGACTACGGCCGGCCTTCAGTCCGGCAACAACCTGTCCGTCGCGAATGTTACGGCCGGCACCTCGGCGACGTTCATTGCCGACGGCCTCGCGAGCTTCTTCGGCACGGTTTCGGCGCCGACCATCACGGTCACCTCGTGGGACATCGATATCGCAGGCCAGCTCGGGGTTAGCGGGGTCACCAACCTCGTCACCCTGAACGCGGTCAGCGCCGATACTCCGATCCTCATCGGAGGCGAGGAGAGCGACCTTGTCGCGGCGGCGGCCGAGGGCCTGCAATATTGGCTGTCGGACGACGAGGAGATCGAGGGCAATACCATCATCTTCAACGCGGTCGCCGGCGGCGAAGGGCCGACTCCCGACGTGCTGGTGTCCGACTTCGAGATCGAGGGCACTGGAACCCCGGGCGGCGGAGTCCATCACGCCCAGCTCAACACCGACGGTTCGGTCAAGATCGACGGCACGCTCGTCTACACCTCGGCCGGGGCCGACGACCTGCTCGACATCAATGCCGCCGACATCCAGGTCAATACGACCGAGGGCGGGCGGATCGCGATGGTGAATTCGGCGGAGGACGCACCCGCTGGCCTGCTCGAGCTCAACGCCGACAACATCTGGGTCGGCGACCAGGCGTTGCTCGACAACCTCAACAGCGACGTCAACTTCGTCGGGCGCGACGCCATGGTCGGCACCAACGCCGGCTCCGTGGTGCCCGAAGGCTGGCTGATCGCCGGGGGCATGACGCTGGGTATCGGCAACACGCTCTTCGTCCAGAACAGCGGCGCGGCGAACGACTTCGCCGGGATCACCGTCGGCGACGGCGGGCTGACGATCCAGACCACCGGCCAGGCGGCTGCGCAGGTCGTCGCCTACGGGCGCAAGTTCAATGCCGACGGCACCTTCACCACCGGCAACGCTTTCTTCAACCTGGTGGACTTCGGCGTCGGCGAGGGCTCGCTCTACACCGATCTGTCGGAGTTCAACGAGTGCCTCATCAACAGCGGGTGCCAGTTGGGCCAGGGCAGCGGCGGACCAGGTCCCGAGGACATCCTCGGGCCGATCGACTTGATGGGCGATCCGCAGGAAACGACCGAAGGTGGCACCGGCGACGAGGACGATGCGGCGGGCGGCCGCGGATCGGCGGCGCGTGACGAGCTGATCGACGCCGGCTCGCTTACCGAGGATCAGCTGATCGACGAGGGCGTCACCAGCGGCGGTGACAACAACCAGTGGGATGAGCAGGCCTGCAGCGATGACAAGGCCGACCAGCGTTGCCCGAAAAAGGAGCCTTGAGATGAGCAGGATCGCCATCGGCTTTGCAGCGGTCGCAGCCGCGATCGTGGGCCTCGCTCCGCAAGTCGGCGCCGTGCCGCTCAGCGTCCGCGATTCCTTCCGCATCGGCAGCGGCGGCAACGTCTTCTGCTCCGCCGAAAGCCTCGGCTCCGACAAGGCCCTGACCGGCATGTTCGACCGCGGCTATGCCATCACGTGCCGCGATGCCGCGGTGCCGGTCGGGCAAATCTACGTGCTCAAGGGGAATGGCGCCGAGCCGGCTCAGAGGCTGGCGGCGCTGAGGGCGGCGAGGGTCCGCTGCGAACCGGCGAAGGCCGCGCAGGTCAAGGGCGTCGGCAGCGTCGACGCCATCGACTGCACCCTCAACGACGCGAATGTTCGCTACCAGGTCTATCAGCTGCGCAAGGGCGGGTCGCTTTACGTTGCCGAGGGCTTCGCCGGCTACGACAGCGCCTTGCAGCTGGGCCTTGCCAGCGTGGTCGCCGACCAGCCGGTCGCCGGCGAGGTGTCGATCGCCACGACCGGCGCCGGCGATGCTGCCGCGTTCGCCCGCGTCCAGGCCGGCGCGCTCGATGCGTCGCGCGCGCTCGCCGAGGCCTATCGCCGCAACAACAACGGCAGCTATGCCGAATCCGCCGAGTTCTTCGCTTCGGTGAGCCAGGGCGGAAGCGGGCCGTCGAGCCGGGCCGAGGGCCTCGCCAACGAGGCTCTGCAAAAGTCGAATCTCGGGCGCTACGAGGAAGCGGATTCGCTGTTCTCGCGGGCGGCGCCGTTGGTCGGGTCGGACCCGATCGTCGCGCGGCAGTTCCGCAACTATCGCGCGATGCACCTCCTCAACCAGGGCGATCCCAAGGCGGCACTGGAAGAGCTCGACAAGCCGGTGCCCAACCCCCCGGCCTCCGACAATGTGAAAGAGCTGGTGATCGACGCCGAGACCGCCGCGCGCCTGACCGCCGAATCGCCTGCGGCGCGTCCGATCGGCGGGGCGTCGGGCGCGTTGCTGCCGCAGGAGAAGATCGAGATCCTCGACGGACAGGCGGCGCAGCTGCGCGGCGCTGCGCTGCGCCTTTCCGGCAATCTCGCCGGTGCCTCGGAGGCGCTGGCCAGGGCCGATTCGAAACTTGCGAGCGTCCGCGGCGGCAAGGTGACATCGATCATCTGGATGCGCGCGCAGAACCTCGCCGACCAGGGCGCCATCATCGAGGCCTCCGGAAACGCGGCCGAGGCCGAACGCCTCTACGCCGCTAGCGTCGCCTTGCTCGAGAGCACTTATCCCGACAGCGCCGTGCTGCTCAGCGCGCGGGGCCGGCTCGCCGGCTTCTACGCGCGAACCGGCCAGCAGGTGAAGGCCGAGGCGATGTTCAAGGAAATCGTCGC